>JAYTAK010000634.1:0-3740 GCA_043737515.1 Candidatus Kuenenia sp.
CTGGTAAGAAAGCAACTGATCTCACTGTACGCAATGACTTTGCAACGGGAAAAAATGATCGAAGAGATTCGAGATGCATTTCAATATCATGCAGAGCCCCCTGAGGCCTACGTCTACCTGATGATTGCCGATCACTTGAGTTTTACAAATGGCTTTCAGCTCAACACTCAATGGTTTACTGCCGAACCGGACAGCGAATTGTTTGCCGTAGCACGCAGCATCCAGTTGGTCGATACGCTCAAGAAACTGGAAAAATCATCACCCGAAACGGAACAGCAGCGAATTTCCGCCGAAGCTGAACTTGGTAACTTGTTCAAAAAATTTCCCGGGAACCCGGCGTTGCGTAATTTTTTTCTCGACGCCGCAATTGCAGACGAAAATCCGGATCTTGTGGAACAACTTCTAAAGGCTTGGCCCGATAGTGCTCCCAAAGACAGCTTATTGTGGAGATACCGAGGTTGGCATGCGATGCTGACGCAGAAGTTTCCCGAAGCGGAAGAGTGCTACAAGAAGTCAATCACGCTGATGCCGCTGGATTGGCATGCGTGGCATGAATTGGCAGCCGTACTTCGACGACAGGCAAGACTAGAAGAAGCAGAAAATGCGGCTCAAATTGCCGTGGTGGGAAAGGAGTTGCGGAAAGAATGTCTCGCGCTTCCTGATGCCAGTCAGGCTCCGCCAGCTCTCTTGCATCGCATCTTTCAATACGCGGTCGCTTGTGGCGATGAGCATGTCGCCACAGCCCTGCGATATCGTCGAGGAGAGAACCAACAATAGTTCGACTGTCCCAGATTCACGACCCGAGCAGGAAATCGCGTTGAAAATGGCGTGTGGAACTTTGGAGGCATCGGAATACACTGCGAAAATCTGATGCCGGAGAGTTCCAGGCACCTTTTTCAACCAATCAGAAAGCTCAGCCATGGGAAAGCGGTGACGAGTCACGCACTCCCAGGCGAGCTGCATCGCACAAATTCGCAAAAACCAGACTGCGGCGGAACAGGAGGTCGTAGTGTCGAAAAAAGTGAACATTTGATCTCCCGCACACCCCAGTGAGACCGATGTTCGAACGTTGGCGATTTAGTGTCAAATTGCAATAGAATCTCGCAGTTGACTCTTGCGTTTTGGGGGAAATGTGCGATAAGTCAAGACGGACTGTGTGGTTATACCCATCGCGGGTTGATTTGCAGTTCGGTCGGATTACTTCCTTTTCTTGGAGATATTTCATGTTAAAAAAGCGTTCTTTGATGCGAGGGTTCACATTGATTGAACTGCTCGTGGTTATTGCAATTATTGCGATTTTGATCGCACTCTTGCTTCCAGCGGTTCAGCAGGCTCGCGAAGCTGCTCGTCGCACACAGTGCAAAAACAATCTCAAGCAATTGGGTTTGGCAATGCACAACTATCATGACGTCTACAACACATTTCCACACAATTCTGGGCGGATGGTTCAAGTCGCGAACGTCGATCAAGTTTGTGCGGAGTTCTCGTGGATCTTCAATTCACTGCCGTACCTTGAGCAGGCCAACATTTTCAGTACCGCTCAAACCGTGTTTCCCTTTGGAACCGCCGACAGAAACCATAATGCAAATGGTGCCACGAACCTTGCAATTCGCAGGACCGTTTTAACCGCTGTACTTTGTCCATCAAACTCCATGCCATCAATTCGAACAGACCAGAGAAACGGTGGTTATCGCTGGAATGGAAGTTCGGACGCTGCAGGGACAGACTATGTCGGGAACTTGGGTCATGTTTGGGCGGGCTGGAAAGACTGTGGAGCAGTGCCAGACTTTCCCGGTGCGAATTTCGTCAAAGGACCAAACCCTGGAACTCCATGGATTAATGGAGAGCAATCTACCGAGCAGTCGAGGTATAATGGCGTGTTCCGGATCAACGGCTCATGGGGCATTCGTGACATTGTTGACGGAACGTCGAACACGATCGCGGTCTTTGAAAACATGCACTTTCGGGGTGGAAATGGGGTAAACTTTAACTACGACCCAAGTTCGTATACGGCTTGGATTTCGCCGCTGGCCGCAGTGCATAACTTTCGTAATCCGATCAATAATCGTAATCCACTCTGGATGCAGGGTGCCAATGACCTGCGGTGCGAAGCGCCAAGCAGTCGACATACGGGTGGTATCCAGGTGACTCTGTGTGATGGTTCCGTAAAGTTCATTTCGGAAAACATCGACAATCAGATTCGCTACAATATTGGCGTGCGAAACGATAATCAGGTCGTTGGCGAATTCTGAGCACTGCCGGACCTGACGACGCATATTTCATGCTCTGCTCCCTCACAAAGTCCATTTGTGAGGGATTTTTTTTGTCGTGTGATCACACATGCGGAACCAGTTTCAGCAACACAATTTGTCAAGGGTCTTGAGGCCAGCGGTCGCAACATCGACGCGCACACTGCTGCGGAGCGTTGCCGAGCCTGTTCCGATAGCCGTCTCGCTTCCACATCGGGTTTGGAGATTCCTGACGTTTGTTCGCAGCCGCCTGATCCTCCAGTTATTGATGGCCGGACTGCTGTCTGGTTGCTTGCTGATTTCGGGTTGTCGGCAAGACAAGCCAAACGCTGCGGAAGCTCCGGTGGCAGAATCGATGCCGAGTGAAAGGCCGAGTGCTCCGGAAGTTACCATTTCGGAAACTGCAACGCGGCAGAGCGATGCGCCTCGTGCCCAGGACTTTCATCCCGCGGGGATTCGCTTTGTCGATTCTGCGTCGAATTTCGGCCTGAACTTTACGTACCAGAACGGCGCGCGTGGTCAACTCCTGATGGTGGAGTCGATCGGTGGCGGAGCGGGGTGGCTTGACATCGATCAGGATGAACTTCCGGACGTCTACTTTGCTCAGGGTGGGATTCCGAATACGAGCAACGCAGACGAGCGGCCAAAGGATTCACTGTTTCGGCAACTGGCGGGCGGTAAGTTCATTGATGTGACACTCGGATCAGGAACAGGCGACCAGAGCTACAGTCAGGGAGTAGCAATTGGTGATTATGATGACGATGGCTTCGACGACATCTTCGTGACGAACGTGGGACAGAATCGACTGTATTGCAATGCCGGCGATGGGACATTTCTTGACTGCACTGATGCCTTGCCTCCGATTGATCCTCGCTGGGCCAGCAGTGCAGCGTGGGCGGATCTCGATCAGGACGGGTTTCTCGATCTGTACGTGTGCAACTATCTGCAGTATGACCCGTTTCATCCGCTGGAATGCCTGAAAGATGGACTGCCGGCATTGTGTCATCCGCGGCAAATTCCGGCCTGGCCGGACGAATGTTACCGCAGTATGGGGACAGGAAAATTTGAAAGAGTGACCGACGTTTGGGGTCTGAAAGGCGATGGCAATAAAGCCCTCGGTGTTGCCGTCGCGGATTTCACGGATGACGGACGTCCGGACATTTATGTTGCGAACGATACGACAGCAAATTTTCTGTTTGTGGCTCAGCCACAAGGCGGGTATCTGGATGAAGCACTGAAGCGCGGTGTGGCCCTGAGTGGTGCCGGTGACGCTCAGGCAAGTATGGGAGTGGCCGTCGCAGATTACGATGGGAATGGCCTGCCGGACATCCTACTCAGCCATTTTACCGGCGAATCGAATACGCTGTATCAGAACCAGGGGGAATTCGGGATGCAGGATGTGTCGTCGGTTTCTGGCATCCGGAAACTTTCTTTCCCCAAGCTGGGCTTCGGCATTGTCATGCAGGATTTTAATTGCGACGGCTTTTCAGA
>JAYTAK010000635.1:0-1546 GCA_043737515.1 Candidatus Kuenenia sp.
TTGGTCCGATGTCCAGATTTTACTGCAGTTGCGGACGCGGGTGATTCAACCGGGTCATTCATGACAGGGCTGGCCGGTTCAGCCAATAATTCACTCAGGAATTCAAATCTTCAACTCCAGCCACAGCATCAACACAAAATTCAGAATCCCGCCTCTTTCGACGGACTGGACAGATCGCACCCTTATGGACAAAGTATCTCAAGCACTTGCACTCGTCCGTTTGGTATTATCTCAGCGCGATTCGATTCTGCGGGGATGAGGACTGTTGTACCGAGCCGGGCGGGGATTGTACCGCCGGGGGTTTTCACAACGGCCGTGCCTTCAAGGAACATCAGGATGCGGAACTGATCAGACACCGTGATCTCAAACCGTTCCAGCGCGCGATGACGGCGGACAACGAAGTACTGGCAGCGAATCAGTTCCTCAAAGACATGTGTCTGGTCGCACAGCGAAACCGGAACGACAGGCAATACCGGACCGCGATTGAAATCGGTACATTCGATCGACTGTTCCACATGAATTTCGCGAGGCTGTCCGTTGGTGTCAACGCGGCCCCAGTCGTGCAGGCGAAATGTCAGATTGCTTTGCTGCTGAACTTCAGCCAGTAGAATTCCCGGGCCGATGGCGTGGACCGTTCCGGCGGGAACAGAAATGCAGTCGCCTGCCTTTACCGGGCTCAGATGCAGCAGTTCTTCGATCTCACCGCTCTGCAATCCCTGCCGCAACGCAGCGGAGTCAACCCCGGACTTGAGTCCTGCACAGATGCGACTCTCCGGCTGAGCGTCGAGGATGATCCACGCTTCCGTTTTACCGTTTTCCTGCGGATCGAATTGCCGCGCCAGGTTATCGTCGGGATGAACCTGGAGTGACAGCCAGTCATTCGCGTCCAGAAATTTGATCAACAGCGGAAACTGCGTCAGCCCGGCCTGTTTGCCGAGCAACTCGTGCGGATGTGACCGCATGAGTTGTCGCAGAGTGATACCCGCCCATGGCCCGCCCAGGACACGACTTTGATCGTTGCCGTGGTCGGCCAGTTCCCAGCTTTCAGCGTAGTCATTGCCGTCGCCGATGGGCTTCTGCAGATGACTGCCCAGCCGCCGACCTCCCCAGCGAATCCGTTTCAGAATTGGTTCAAAGACAAGTGGCGGCAGCATGGTGCGGGCTCGGTGCGTTCCTTGTAAGTCTTAGAGACCAGTCCTCGGCTTTGTTACGATCGAGCACCTTCACGACGTGGTTTACGTTCAGGGCGTCCGGGACGATCCGGGCGGTCAGGACGACCACCAGACTTTCCCGCACGTGGTGCGTATGATTGTTCTCGATTTCCTTCGGCTTTGGAAATCTGCAACTGACGACCGGACACCCAGACTTTCTTTAAGGCAAAGAAGGTCTCAGACGGCATGCCCTGCGGAAGGTCCACTGTACTGAAGTCGTCAAAAATCTCGATCCGGCCGATCTGAGCACTGTCGATTCCTGCTTCGTTCGCGATTGCTCCGACGATATTGCCGGGTTTGACCTGATGCGAATGTCCGACTTCGATGCGAAACGT
>JAYTAK010000636.1:0-1544 GCA_043737515.1 Candidatus Kuenenia sp.
GGGCACTTACGTACCCCGCTCGCCTGTCAAATTCCTTAAGTCCACGCCATTGGGCTATCGCCGATCCGCTCATTAACCGCCGCCGGCTCCGCCGGTGAGCTGGCGAATCCGTTCCTGATACTGTTCGATGGCCTTCCGATAATCCTCCGGCGGAGTCCGTCCGCCGACTTGCCCAAGTCCATCGTCCAGAGTCGACATCAGTTTGTTCCATTGATTGTCCGGCAGAGTTTCTCCCTTCGCCAAAGCTTCCAGCGCCGCTTTGGCCTGGTCGGCTTCGACCATTTGACGCCAGAGCTGTTCCGGATTCTGTCCGTCCTTCATTTCTTCCAGCGCCTTGCTCATCCGCTGCGCCAGTTCTTTCATCTGGCGACGCTGTTCTTCAGACTGTGACGGATCCTTGGCACGTTCTTCGAGTTCCTTCATCGTCTGCTGCATCTTGTCCCTGAGCATCTGCTGCATATCTTTCGATTCTGCCAGTTGCTGCTTGTCTTCCTCGGACATCTCGCGCGGGTCTTCAGGCTCCTGATCCGGTTTCTTCTGTTCTCCACCATTCACATTCAGCTTCTGCTTCATCTGTTGCTGAATGCGAGCCATGGCGGCCTCGCCAGTTGATCCCAGCAGCGCTCCGCCATTCTGCTGCCACTGCATAGCGTCCTGCAGAACGCGAATGTTGCGAGTCCGATTTGGAAGCCCCAGTTGCGATTCAATGTCGGGTTCGCGTTCCAGACTCGCAAGGAATGCATCCAGTGTCGGGTCGACCAGATCGGCGATATTCGGATCGGGAACTTCTTCCTTGTCGAGCACTTCAATCGTTTTGCGTCGCAACTGGTCCAGAATCTTTCCAGCTTCTTCGAAGCCCTTGAGTGCCAACTCCTGTTGCGCCGCAGCCGGTTCGATTCGATCGCGTGAAAACGCAAACGTTGCCGACGACTGATTGAAAGTCACCGACTCCATCACCCGCAGCAGATCCTGCGTGAGGTTGATGACTTCCTGAGGCATCGGATTCTCTTCATTGAACTGACCGGCCAGATCGGCTTCGATGTTGAGCATTTCCATCCGCAGCAGTTCGGTCAAAACCGTGATCTGCTGCTGGTCCATATGAGCCAGCCCGGAATACTGCTTTTGTTCGATCGCCGCAGCGACCTCGGCCCACATGTCTGCCTGATCGGCCAGTGCGCGGTTTTCCGCCAGTCGCAGCGTCACATAGTCTGTGATGCCTTCCTGACCTTCGCCGTCAAAGTTCAGTTGATCCAGGGATGCTGCCAATTCGCCAATTCGGAATACCAGATCATGGGCACTGGCGCTCAGTCCGCTGGAGCCCGTCGCTTCACCGCCCGCTTTCCGGAGTTCCCGCACTTCGAAGTCGCAGCGGCGGACATCCAGGGCAATTTGCTTCGCCAATTGAATCGTCCGCGCCGCAGTTCCCTGAGTCGCATCCAGCACCAGCGGCATTTGTTTTTCAACTCGGTCGGCAAACTGCTGAGCTTCTTTCGCCAGTTCCTTCGGCAGGTCAAGGCGAAGATCTGAAACCTGCAGCCAGTAAT
>JAYTAK010000637.1:0-8482 GCA_043737515.1 Candidatus Kuenenia sp.
ATGCCGCAGATCGCCGACGATTCTGTGGCGGAACAGGCAGAATCGGAAGTGGTCATTTCTGATCGTCCCTACATCACCATCGTTTCGGGCCTGCCGCGTTCCGGAACGTCCATGATGATGCGCATGCTGGAAGCTGGCGGCATCCCGGCACTGACCGACGAACTCAGAACGCCGGACGAAGACAATCCAAACGGCTACTACGAATTCGAAGACGTCAAGAGCATTGAAAACTACACGACCTGGATTGATCGAGCCCCCGGGCATTCGGTCAAAATGGTTTACAGCCTTCTCGAACACCTGCCCACCGACCACGATTATCGCATCGTCTTTATGCGGCGTGATGTCGATGAAATCCTGCAGTCACAAAAGGCGATGCTGGAACGCAACGGCATCGACACCGACATTCCTGATCACACGCTGAAGAAACTGTTCGAACGTCAACTTCGACAGTTCTACACCTGGCTTCCGTCACAGACACATCTGAAACTCATCAACGTGAGCTACAACGAACTTCTCTCTCGTCCCGAATCGGTTATTTCTCAGATCAATCGTCACTTTGGTGAATCCCTCGACCTAAACGCAATGGCCGCTACCGTCGATCCCGCTCTCTACCGCCATCGAGCAGCGTGAAAGAGGATTCAGGGGACGGGATTCAGCATTCAGAGAATCGCGGCTCCGGTGGATCGGCTTTCCTTCAAGGCGTTGAAATCTGCCCCCTAACTCCTAACTCCTAACTCCTGAATCCTGAATCCTGAATCCTGAATCCTGAATCCTAATCACTTACTCCCGGATCCTGAACATGTCATTCTTCTTCAACAAAACCGTCCTTGTCACTGGCGGTTGCGGCACGGTTGGCCGTGAAATTGTGCGGCAATTGCTGGATCATGATCCCCGCGAGATTCGCGTCGTCGATACGAACGAATCGGAGATCTTTTTCCTTGAACAGGAACTCCTGGACCATCGCCGCAAAAACCCGCGAAGCCAGATCTCGAGTCTGTGCCAGATCGGTGATATTCGCGACGCCGATAAGCTCAACATGATGTGTGCGGGCGTCGATATCGTGCTGCACACGGCCGCGTTGAAGCATGTGATCCTGTGTGAACGAGCGCCTTTCGACGCCGTGCAGACGAATATCATGGGCGTCAAGAACGTGATTCAGGCGGCACTGCTGAACGACGTGGAACGCGTCATCTTCACCAGTTCGGACAAGGCGGTCAATCCGACAAACGTGATGGGCACGTCCAAGTTGATGGGCGAACGACTGATTACTGCTGCCAACAGCCTCAAAATGAGTCGCCGCACAATTTTCAGTTCGACTCGGTTCGGTAACGTGCTCGGCTCACGCGGCTCCGTCATCCCGATCTTTGCGCGACAGATAGAAGCCGGAGGTCCGGTCACGTTGACTGATCGCCGGATGACGCGTTTCATCATGACTCTGGAAGAAAGCTGTCGGCTTGTCTTGTCTGCTGCGGAAAAAGCTCGTGGTGGCGAAGTCTTCGTCACGAAAATGCCCGTGATTCAGATTGCAGATCTCGCCCGAGTCATGATAGACGAACTGGCACCGCAAAACGGCATCGACCCCGCCAAAATGCCGATCACGGAAATTGGAGCCAAGGCTGGTGAAAAGCTGTACGAGGAACTGATGAGCGACGAAGAAACTCGCCGCACGGTGGAACTCACCGAGATGTTTGCCGTGATGCCCGCCTTCCGCAGCGTCTATGAAGACATCGCCTATGACTACGCGGACATCGTGAACACCAACGTCACCGATCCATACGTCAGTTCGCCCGACAATTCCATGCCCCTCGAAACACTCCGCGATTTTTGCCTGGATCACGACCTCTTGGCCCCCTACCTGCGAACCACAATCCCTGTCTCCGCCGCCAGACCCGCCCGCAGAGCGGCATGAGGGGAGGATTCAGGATTCAGGAATCAGGATTCAGGATTCAGGATTCAGGATTCAGGAATCAGGATTTAGCGAGCCTGTCCCCTGTTCCCTGTTCCCTGTTCCCTGACCCCTGACCCCAACTCCTGACTCCTGACTCCTGACTCCTGACTCCTGACTCCTGATTCCTGATCATGCCCAAACCCTCCACAATGCTTTCCGACGCCTTTGGCACATTTGCCGTGCGGATCGTTGGCATTGCGCTGATGTTTGTATCGACAACTGTCACGGCTCGACTCCTTGGTCCTGCCGAATACGGTACCTACAGCGCCGCACTGGCTCTGGCAGTGCTGCTGGCAGCACTGGCGCCACTGGGCTCCGATCGCATTCTTGTCCGGAGTCTGTCCGGCACCAAATGTCCTGCAGAATCAGCACGCGAGACCGCAATTGCTCATCTCTGCACAGCGATTGTCGCCACCTTCCTGGTGTGCGGGGCACTGACGATATGGCTGATCTGCGGACTTGTACTTGATAATCAGAAGTGGGCTCGAACAACTCTGCTGGCAACCATGATGTTTATCCCGCTGACCATTATTTATCTGCGGCAGTGGCTGGCAATCCCGATTATTGGCAGTCGTCGCGCTGTCATCCCGGAACAGACGATCCTTCCGTTTGTCTTCACGACGACGCTCCTGCTGATGGTCGCTGCGGGCTGGACGCTGAGTGCCACCACCGCCGCAGTGACGTACGCAATCGTGATGGGAGTGGTCTGGATCGGAGCGTCGCAGACCGGGCCGATTCGCACCGTATATCGATCAGCATGGAACGCAGTCCCGAATGAGAGTCTGTTGAAAATCCGTCGGCAGTTGCGGGAAGGTCTGCCGTTCGTCGGCGTCAGCATGGGAAGTCTCCTGACGCAATCCTGCATGCCTTTTGTCATCGCCGCCACATGCGGATTTGAAGAAACGGCCTATTTCGCCCTCGCGTTTCCGTTTGCGGCCATGATCGCCATTCCGCAGGGTGCCATTAATCTCAACATGATTCCTCGCTGTGCCTGGCACTTCAAGCAGGGAGAATTCGCAGAAGCCAATCATGCCGTTCGCAGTGCCGCCACCATGATGATTCTGCCCGCGGTGGCCCTGAGCCTCTTGATTTGGCTCTGCTCCCCTTTGCTGACGACACTGCTGGGCACCGACTACAGCATGGTTGGACGATTGCTGCCGGCGTTGCTGCTGGGAGTCATTGTGGATTGCCTGACCGGCCCCACGATTCCAGTCATGCAGACAATGAGAATGGAAAAAACGTATTCATACGCCCTGTCTGCATTTATCCCGATTCAACTAGGCATTTTTTACTGGTTCGGCAGAATCGCCGGAATCGAAGGTACGGCGATTGCATATTTCACTGCGCGTTGCCTGTGGAACCTGATTGTCTTTGCCGCGATCTACCGGCAGCGCGGACTCGTGATGCTGCCTTATCTTCGCGTCACACAGGCTTTCCATGCAAGTCCGCCCGCATTGGAACATAGACCTCGCCACAGCCCAAAACAAAGCCTCTGGAAGAATTCCTCAGTCCCCGATGTTCCCGTCGCACCGGCACGCGGACTAAGGCGAGCGGGGGACGTCAGTCCCCTGATAGTCGTCGCTAATCCCAGCAAATCAGGGGATTTACATCCCCCGCTCGCCAAGCAACAATGACAAGCTGGAACCTTATCCCACTCCAACTCAACACCACTCACCACTCACCACTCGTTCCCCCCATGTCCACAACGATCGCCGCTCTCTTTGCCACGCTGATCACCACCGGAATGACATCCGCCGTGTCGCATGACTTCACGCTGGTGGGCGGAAGCATCGCGACGGTAATTTTTGCCGCATCGACAATTGTTCGACGTGACGCCAGCGTTTACCCGGCCTTTCTGATCGGGGCATTTCTGATGGTGGTCATCGCCCTGGTCTCGTCGGAAGCAAACACGTCACCGTTCTCGAGCACGATTCATGTGTTGTCGATGTATGTGGCTCTCGTCGGTCTGGCATTTTCGTCGAGGGATCTTTCGAGTTTCTGTCAGCAACTGATGATGGGCACAAACCTGCTGCTGACGGGATGGGTACTTTACCAGGGCTATGATGCAGAACCGCTGAAGGCCTGGCAAATCTCCAATCCGACTGGAGGCGCGAATGTCATGGCAGCGCAGATCAACATGACGCTGCCACTGATTCTCGTTCGGATTCGTGCATCTACTGGACAGAAAAAACTGGCCTATATCGCACTGATTTGTCTCAATTGTCTGGCCGTGGTGATCGTCATGTCACGGAATGGCATCGGAGCGATGCTGATCATTCTGACGTTGTACTTCCTGTTCAGTCACAAGCGACTGGCGGTCGTGGTGGTCGGTGTCATCTTTGGAGTCGCCTCTTCACTGGACAGCATTATTCAAAATCCGGTCGTGTATCATCTGCTCGTCAGACTGCGATTTGTCGGATATGCCCCTGTCGCGCCGCGCTCTATGATCTGGCGCGTGGCCTGGGATCATATCAAAACGCATCCCATGCTGGGCGTCGGCCCAGGCGGCCCGAAAAAATCCCTGGCCGTGATTGATATCTATCATGCCCACAATAACTTTGTGCAGGTCGCGCTGGAGACCGGCATTCCGTCGGCCATTATATTCTCACTGCTCATCCTGCTCTTGCTGGCGTTACCCGCAAGAACGCTCCTGCAGAGTCGAGACCGCTTTGTCGTGACGCTTCCGATTCTGGCCTATGCATCCTTCTCGTGGACTGCAATGCCATTTACATATCCGGGAATGACGCTCCTTTTGGCGGCCTGTGTGCATGAGGCCCGTGTGTCAATTCAGCTTGAAAGTAAAATCGCCGGGCAAACCCGTCGGTCTTCGAAGGTTATTCAATCAAGACGTTCTGCCAATGCGGCATAACTGCGTATCGCACGAATTATCGTCATCGCATGGTGAGGACGACAAAATGTGACTCAATCTCTACAGGTCACTGGCAAGACGACATAGTCCGCCACCTCCGGGATGCGGGCAGGCTCGCAGGGATTCTTCAGGGACAGTGACAGCCAGCGCTGGATTTCACGCGAGTCCATCGCGCAATCGGATAATACATTTTCTGACCCTATCAAACTTTATGTGTCGTGATTCTTCAAACCATTGGTAGTTTTGAATAGTCTTTCAGAACCTGTCTTCAGGCCCAACGGGCTGGTCCTATGTCAGCCTGGGGCAACGCCCCAGGTTTCAACAAAACAATGTTCACAAGCCCCAACGGGGCGATCCTAACCTTATTTTTTTATTAGTACCGCCCCTTTGGGGCTCAATAACTCGCTTGCGCTTTCGTCCTGGGGCGATGCCCCAGGCTGACATAGCGCCGGCCCGTTGGGCCTGAATTCGCAGACGGTCCAACTTCTCTGGCGTCAGTTTGCTGTCGCTGATATTCTTCGCCGGGTCAGATTCTGTTCCGGTTCTCCTGTCTTGAGAAGACACCCGACTTTCAGAATCGTCCCTGGAAATCATGGAAGATTCCCATGTTGCCTGCGACCAGTCACTACGTCCTCTGCCTGAACGGATCGCGCATCGTTAACAAACGCATGGCTATGTTCATTGAAGGCCTTCAGTCGAATGGACTAGGAATCAGAACATGGGCTCTGCCGCGAGGTGCGTGGATTCTGGATAAATCTGAAAATCCAACTGTACCAGGTCGCATCGGACGAATGTCCGTCGATATCGGACAGGTCGCCGGAGCAAAACTGTCGGCGGTCATGTGCTTTCACTGGATCGTCCTGCCACTGGCGGTCGCCATCGGATTCATGCGTCGAGTCCCCGTCCTTTACGACGAACACGATCACTACGAAATCAATACGCTCGAAGGCGGCGGTTCACGGCTGAAATGTTCTATCTTCAGTCTGCTTGTGCGCTCGATTCATCGGTTCTGCCTTCCGTGGGTTTCACTTGTCACATGTATTCACATGGACAAGCAGACGCTAAAACGTCACCTGGAACGTTGGCAACCTTCAATCCTGGAGATCCATAATTTTCCGGCAGCCGTCTGGCGCGAATCTGGACGCATGCGTTCTCCGGCGGGCAAACTTTGCTTCGTCTATATCGGTGGAGTCTATACCGAGAAAGGGGTTGGTGCGGCAGCGGAAGCGTTTCAACTGCTGCCGGAATCCGTTCAGAAGAATTCTGAACTGCATGTCTTTGGCGAAGGCGACGCAAATCTGATCCAAAGACTGCGGACAATGCCGGGTGTCACGGTGCATAACGGAGTCACGCCCGCAGCGTTTCAGAATTTCACCGCAACACACCGCTGCTGCGGATTGGCACTACTGGCCAGCACACCTCGTTACAACCTTGTCGGAACCAATTGCACCAAGTTGTTCGAGTACCTGGCTCTGGGGATGCCGGTGATCGGCACACGAGTCGGCGAATTTCCACAGTGGATCGATGGCCGAAAGGTGGGATTGCTCATCAATGGCGACTTGAATTCACAGCAACTCGCGATGCAGATGCAGAAGCTTTCGGAGGACTCGGCACTCTTCGCAGAATTCTCTCGCAACGCCAGTACTCTGATGGCCAGCGACGAGATGACATGGGAACATGAATGGAGCAGAATCAGTCAAACCGGTATTATCAGTCGAAAAGCAGCGTGAGCCGTCCTGACTAACGAATGAATTTACCACAGAGGACACAGAGGACACAGAGGACACAGAGGACACAGAGGACACAGAGGACACAGAGGACACAGAGGACACAGAGGTGCACAGAGAGCTGCAAAAACGCTGACCCTACCCAATTCCATGTGTCGTGATTTTCTGAACCGTCAATGGTCTTGAATAGTCGACTAAGATTTGTCTTCAGGCCCAACGGGCTGGTCCTATGTCAGCCTGGGGCAACGCCCCAGGTTTCATCCAAAACAATGTTCACTAGCCCCAACGGGGCGATCCTAACTAGTTATTCTTATTGGTGCCGCCCCTTTGGGGCTCTGTGACCTGCTTGTGTTTTCGTCCTGGGGCGATGCCCCAGGCTGACATAGCGACGGCCCGTTGGGCCTGAATTCAACTTGTAAACTCCGTCTTTTGACTGCACATGGAATCCGGTAAAGTCGGCAAAATCGAAACGCTGCATGCTTCCGCTCGGCCCCGTCCGGCTTCATGCTGGTGGACCGTCGGTTTGGAAACTCCATCAGGTGATCAAACCTGGGCACTACCGACACAGGGTCGGCAGGGGCCCAATGACTGTTTCTTGTTCTATAATTGGCAAACCAGGTTTCCACCGACGCCAGGTCGGTGGGGAACAACGGACGGCATCGACTCTCGCAAATCATTGGGTTTCGGGCGAAGCCCGCGCCAACGTAAAAAATGTCCTAAAGCACACTGGTCCAAACATTGACTTCAGATTCTGTAGTTCACTTTCACGTTTTCCCGTTCATATCTTTCTGAACCGTTTGTCCACACATGTCTCAGCATCCGACACCTGTTTTCATTCTTGGCAGCGGCCGATCCGGCACGACAATCACAGCGTCGCTGCTGAGTCAACTGCCGGGCGTTCAAATCGCCAAAGAGACAGGCTACATCGGCCAGAACCTGGCACTGCTGAAGAATATCGCCAATCCTGTTGCTCTCGCTCGACTCGTTCTCGAAGTCAATTCGTGGCTGGAGAAAGAGCGTTGGGAACACACAGCCAGCATTCAGGGCTTTCGCGACTTCTGCGAACGGTATCAGTTTTTCGGAAGTGCCGCATTTATTCATTACATCTGGCAGTTAGATTCGAAAGTGCCCTGGCATGAGTTGTCATTCATTGGAGATAACACACCTCTGTATGTGATGGCAATTCCGGCCATTCAGGAACTCATGCCGAACGCACGATTCATTCACATGGTTCGCGATCCAAGGGACGTCATCTGTTCTGTTCTTAAAATGCGTTTCGGTGCCGACGATGTGGTTGTGGCAGCCATGGAATGGCATCTGACTCTGGGATGCTGGCTGATGGCAGAGCGCATGGTTTCAGCAGATCGCAGGCTGGAATGTCGCTACGAAGATCTCTGCACCGCACCCGAGCAAACGATGGCCTGCCTTGCGGGGTTTCTAAACCGTTCAGAAGCGGACGCTGCCGCCGCGCTTGCACAACACGCAACTGACGGATCAAAGTCGGCCACTGGTTTTGAAAATGTGGCGACCGTCTCGCATCACACGCGACTGACGGAACCCATTTCCCCCAGTCGCGTCGGTCGCTACAAGTCCGAACTCAGCACCGCACAGATTCGGGCGATTGAAGAGATTGCTCAGTACGGCATGTTGGCCTACGGCTACGAACCATCCGGGTGGCACGAACATCCGCTGATTCGGGAAAACCGTATTCGGCTGCTGAAATCCATGATCAAAGACCTCGCGAACCGCTCCCTCAAACGTCTGCGTGGAAAATGAGCTACAGAGAATGTAGGGTGGGACCAGCGGCTGATAAGCCGCGCCGACCCACCAATTCTTAATCACCCAGCGCGGGCTTCGCCCGCAACCCATCGTCGACGTCGGGACACAAGCACAGTGTTGTCATTCACGCAGGAAGACATGTGGCAGAAAAATTGATGG
>JAYTAK010000638.1:0-1542 GCA_043737515.1 Candidatus Kuenenia sp.
CTGTCGAACGCCACGGTGGAGGCGTCGCGCTGCATGGCACGATCTTCTGTTTCGAGCAGACTCAGCAGTCCGCGTCGCGCCTGCAGTCGAGCGACGGAAACGTCACCCGGAAGTGCCAGCGGGAGTTTCGATTTTTCCGCATCCGGACGCGGCCCCGTTTGAACGTGATTGAAGACTTCTCCAAGCTCCACGGGATCATGAGTCGATCCCAGGAAACCAGCATGAGTTCCGGCATAGTACAATCCGTCATGAGCAACCGGCCGCGGAATGCTGAAGCTGGCAGGAATCGGTGATTTCTCACCGAGGTGTGAGAACATCGAACCGATCGACGGGAAGTCGCTTCGCGTTCGTCCATTAGACGGAAAGGTCCTCGGCGGACTCATCGCTCGGCCGGTCATCGTGTGATACACCGACACACCGTGGTCCGTGGTCGAATGCGTCAGCGAGCGAATGATAGCGAGTTTGTCGGCTTGCCGAGCCGTTTGCGGCATCTGATCGCTGAGCGTGATTCCAGGCACCGTCGTGGCGATCGGCTTAAAAGGACTGCGGATACCTTCGGGAGCATCCGGCTTTATGTCCCACATATCCTGCTGCGGTTGTCCGCCCCACATGAACAGAAAAATGCAGGAGCGAGCCGACTTCTTCACCCGCGGTGCGGCCGTTTGCTCCAGCGCCATCAGTTGCGGAAGCGAGAGCGCACCGCAGCCCACCGATCCCAATCGGAGCATTGCATCACGACGATGAAGCATCTGGTTCTCCTGAAAGCAAATGGGCACCAACCTGCAGGAACAGGTGCCCTGCAAAGTCTATCACAACTTTCCGCAGATCCAACACGGACTCCGTTGAGATTCAACGTTCAGTCAGGCAAAATTTTTGACGCGGGCATCGCCCGCAACCGAATCTTTTCGACCGCATCAATGGCTGCGCTGCCGAGTCTGGTGCGAGCCGACGGAGCGGCTCGCCTACGTAGGTCCGCCGCTCCGTCGGCGGACATCTGTCGCTTCGAGGAAATCTTCTCACCAAAACAAAACTCCCAACGTTTGCTGGACAGATAGTTTCTTCAGTCATTCTGCAGAGACCACAATTTCGATTCACTCGTCAAGTCCCGCATGTCGCTCCGTGGCATTGAAGACAAAAAAAAAGTAGGCATCACTCTCTGAGTGATGAAGCGGTGCCCGAAAACGCTCGCGTTTTCGGGCCGCGTCATTCGGAGAATGACGTCTACTTTGATTTCTGACGCACGTTTCAGCCAACGTGTCAACGGGAAACAATAACACAATTCGGTTGTCCCCACTCGGTTGTCCAATTCATGCGACGCAGTGGCACAACCGAATGAGGGACAACCGAATGAAACGCACGGAAAACCCAGCGCGGGCTTCGCCCGCAACCCAGAGAGGAGCGTGAAATTTTTTTAACCACGGATTTCGCGGATTGCACAGATAAACACACTGCGACTCATCCGTGTGATCCGTGACATCCGTGGTCAAAAATGCGACTCCAGCGACGATGGGTCCTCCGCCAGATTTCTTTGTGTCACGCAAC
>JAYTAK010000639.1:0-1542 GCA_043737515.1 Candidatus Kuenenia sp.
CATCCCGTCCCGATGAGCGCGACGTATCCGACCGTATTCGTCCACCGTCAACATCCTTGACATTAAATCTGCCTGAAAAACAGGCAGATTCTACTGTCCTATGCGGTGGGTCCGATTTACGCGCCGATCTTTTTCCCGAAGTGGGTCCGATTTGCATGCCGATCTCCATGTGATCGTCTGAAACATCATCAAGTTCCCTCCAGACCATGCGGTGGACATTGATGATGTTCTGTTCTGAATCTGAGTCCGGCGATGTGAATCACAGCGTCGCACGACGCGATTCGCTCGCGGCGTTTCTCCACGAGCTGGCGATAGTCCGGCGGAAAATTCTCCTGCTCGACTGCGTGGTAGTCATTGTCCTCCAGCCCCTTCTTTACCAGCTTGCGGACGGACCCCAGTTCACGCGAGACCGCACTGATGAAGACTCGTGTGTCTCGACGAATTGTTGTTGCTGGTGGCGATGGCATATGTACTCTTTGGCGTTGAATTGAATTTCACGGGCCAGGTTTCGTGCTTTTGGTGACAGCGGTCTCCCGGAGTCTCAGTTTGATTCCACTTCGTGAATAGCGTTCTGCGAAACCCAGCCCTTCTTGCCTTTCAGTTCGCCGGAGAGGATTTCCACCATGCGAAAAACCAGGACTGGAATCGGAGCCTTTCGGCCCTTAAGCAGTTTGATCTCGGTCCCCACAATGGCAAAGCCAACGTGAGTTTGTTCATCGGTTGCACCGAACATCAGGTCTTCGGTGTTTTCTTTCAGCACGAGGGTCGCAAGTCCATCGTTATTCAAGACCAGCTTCTTTACGGGTTCCCGCTGTGGATTAATAATGATGATGTCACGTCCGGCGATCATGCCATTGACGTCGCCAGTAACCATGATCCCGCTGTTTGAAATGGAAATCGAAGATTCATCGCCTCGCTGGCGGATGGAAGCCAGCGACACAAAGAATTCCTCCGTTGTATCCTCCACACCGGCTCCTGGAACCACTTGCACTTTGACGAACAAACCGTCCAGTCCCGTCGGCAAGGCTTCTCCCGGCAGAAATTCGGTCAGCAATGTTGGCTCCGATTTGATGACGACTCGAGTGCCGCTGTACAGAAACACTCGTCCTGTGAGAAAACGTTCCAGGGCTGACAAGTCGGATCGCTGCTTATTCGTGCTCGGGTTTCGCGATGGTTGATTGCTTTTCACCTCAGACGGCACTTTGAATGCCTGCACCGGGCGACCGTCGTCTGTCTCGACCAGAGTCGTGATGCTGGACAATAGTTCCGGCTGCTTCCGGACTGATGCATCAACGACCAGAAAAAGTGAGCGGTTGGATCCTATTGCGGGAATTCTCTCAAGGCGTTTCGTAACGTCTTTGTCATCGACCGACACCAGCTTCACATCATGGAACGGCGTCGCCCAGCCGTGACTGACGTGGCCCTGTTTCAGTCCGCCGTTGCCGATACCAATGACCGCATTTTCCTCATTCAAAATCGGAGCCCCCGAGTGTCCCGGCAGGAACGGCCCCTCAAGACTCAACATTGAAACGCTGGTTGACG
>JAYTAK010000640.1:0-3732 GCA_043737515.1 Candidatus Kuenenia sp.
GTCTCACCCATGGGTTTTCCATCGGATTCCGGGTATTCAATTTCGTTCTGGATGGTGACCGAACTCATGGCTTTAGCACCTCTTCCGGGAACTCGGAAAAGCTGAATTCTACTCGACCAGCCAGCGCACAGTCACTAGCGATTGTCGATTTAGTTGCGAATCGATACGGAGGAGGCTGCCAGCCTGTCTCAGTGCGTTGCTGGCAAATGCCTTTACTACTGCTCTGGCACTCTTGCTTCGATGTATCGGGTGGCCGGGGCTGGACTGAGCGGAGCGAAGGAAGCCCCGGAGGTTTCGGGCTAGCGCCCTCCAACCTCGGCCACCCCTCACTCCATCAGTGACAGAGCACTATAACCAGACGGTCATGGATGACTTAGCGCGTGGACCGCTGCATTCCACAACGGCTGCGGCATCAGGAAGAGTGCCAGCGTCGCGACGGCGCAGAGGCAACCAGCGATCCAGGCGGCGGGCTGCCGGGACGTTTCGAGGACGACCGTGGACTGTTCGAAGTACATGACTGAGATCATCCGCAGGTAATACGCTGCAGCAATCACGGCGTTGACGGCGAGTACGATGGCGAGGATGCGACCGTCTGCGGTGCCTTCTGACCATGCCGCCAGAAACAGGTTAAGCTTCGCCAGAAATCCTCCGGTTGGTGGCAGTCCGCTGAGTCCAATGAGGCAGACGGCCATCATCAAGGCGATCGCAGGCTGGCTCCTGCTGAGTCCCGACAGATCGGACAGGGAACGCAGCGGCCGGGCAAATGTGCCAGCGGCGGAGATGAGGGCGAACAGGCCGATGGTCATAATGCCGTACATCGACAGGTAGAACAGCAGCGAGGCGACTCCACTGGTGCCTTCCGAAGAGTTGCCCACAGTCAGCCCAACCAGCATGTAGCCCGCGTGAGCAATGCTCGAATAGGCCAGCAGCCGCATCAGACTGGTCTGACGCAATGCCAGCAGATTGCCGACAAACATGGTCAGAATCGCAAGCACCATCAGCACGACACGCACCGCACCGTCAGGCATCCAGTCCGTAAAACCGGCCTCACCAAAACAGACGGGAAGCAGTCTGAGCAGCGCGGTAAAGCCGACGACTTTCGGCACAAACGACAACATGGCGGCAGACGACGATGTGACGCCCTGGAACACATCCGGGGCATAAAAGTGAAACGGCACAGCGGTGAGTCGAAAACTGAGTCCGGCAATGATCAGCACCATCGCCAGGCGAAACATGCCGAGGTCAGTCGTCGCGGAAGCAGCCGAGATCTTTTCCGTGATCGCCGTGAGATTGGTGGTTCCGGCAATGCCAAAGATCCAGCTCAATCCGTACAGTACGAAGGCTGAGGAAAAGATGCTGAGCAGGAAGTATTTGATCGTCGCTTCGTTGGACATCCAGTCGCGGCGGGCAAGAAACAGCAGGATGTAGGTCGGGATACTGACGAGTTCCAGTCCCAGAAAAATGCCGACCAGGTCATTCGACAACGCGACAAAGTTGACTCCGGCCAGGATGGCCAGCAGGCATGCATGCGCCTCGGCCGCATGGCCATCGTCGATCTGATCCCACAGGACCAGAGTCAACAACATGCCGCCGACCAACGAGACGCCTCGTACGAACCAGACGAATTCATCCGGTCGGAACGGCCCTGCCCCGGCCTCCATGATCGGAGCCTTCGTCCAGGCAAACATCGCAGCGCCCAGAGCCAGCAATGAGAGAATTCCCCAGCGGTGTCGCAGACCGGCTGGTGCCTTGCCTGTTTCGCTCACCAGAAACGGGCCGGCAAGAAACATGATGCAGACAGTGGCCAGCAGAATGATCTCAGGAAGAATCAGACCTGCAGCCTGATTGATGGCTTGATATGGAGGCACTGGGAAAAATCCCCGGATGAAAATCTAGTGAAACGGCAGATCAGAAAATCCAAAGTGAGCGGGGATGTCAATCCCCTGATGCTGCCAGTGATTGACGGGCTTTCTTGTTGAGCGCATCATTCCATCGCCTCGCGGCTGAAGAAAGATGGATCGATTGATCGGCCCCACTGGCCCCGTGCCAGTGGACCGAGGGTTTGGCAACTAACTCGACCGGAACCCAGGACGCCGCTCCCCACCCGACCTTGCGTCGGTGGAAGCCAGGTTTGGAAACGGTCGCAAGCCCCAATTCGGAGAGTTGAGTAACTATGACGATCCAATCTCTGTAGTTTACAAACCTGGCATCCACTGGCGTAAAGCCAGTTGGGGGCCGGAAGAATGGTCGGGGCGGTCGTTGTGTAGTCGTCAAACCTGGTTTCCACCGGCGTGAAGCCGGATGGGGACTGACGGCTCTCCCACCGTTTGCTGTTTGCTTTGAGACTAACATACATCATGGAATAAGAACTCATTTGTCACTCTGCACAACAGCAACGCTCTCACCATTGCTCGGATTCTCGAACAATCCTGCGACGGCTTTGATGTCCGGTTCGATGATTTCAATCAATCCTGCCGGACGGATGCCAATCCACAGACACAACACGATCAGCGGAGCCAGCGCGAGGAATTCTCGAGGATTCATGTCAGTGATTTCATCGTCCCCATGGCCAGCATGGTGTGGTTCTTTCAGAGTCCCGAAGAAGACGCGCTGCACGGCGGTCAGCAGATACCAGGCACCCAGCACAACTCCGGTCGTTCCCAGAGCTGCATAAATCGGGTTGGCTTTGAACATGCCCGCCAGTGACAGGAATTCGCCAATGAATCCATTCAAACCCGGCAGACCGATGCTGGACATGGAAATGAAGACCATGCTGCATGCGATCATGGGCAGCTTTGAGGCCAGGCCACCCAGGTCGTCCATCATGCGAGTATGATAACGTTCGTAAATCATGCCGACGATAATGAACAAGGCACCGGTTGACAAACCGTGATTGATCATCTGCAGCACGCTGCCGGTGATGCCTTCGGTATTGAGTGCAAACAGTCCCAGCATACAGAATCCCAGATGCGCCACCGAGCTGTAGGCAACCAGCTTCTTGATGTCCCGTTGAGCCAGTGCGCACAATGAGCCGTAGATGATTCCGATCACAGACAAGAGCCCAATGATGGGCAGTCCCACTTCATGACAAGCATCTGGAAACAGCGGCAGACAGATCCGCAGGAAGCCATAGCTTCCCAGTTTCAGCAGAACTCCGGCGAGCAGTACGCTGCCAGCCGTCGGAGCTTCCACATGCGCCAGCGGCAGCCATGTGTGAAACGGAAACACGGGAACCTTGATGAGAAATCCAGCCGCCACTGCAAGGAACAGTGTCGTCTGCAGTGCAGCAGGCAGCGGGTGAGTCGCCAGCCATGCGGAGAGCGCCGGCAGGGACGTTGGGTTCGCCAGTCCTTCGTGCGACGTATGAACGACGACATAAATCAATCCGGACAACGTCACCAGACTTCCTGCCAGAGTATACAGAAAGAACTTGATCGCGGCCCACTTTCGTTCCGGCCCGCCCCAGATCGCGATCAGGAAAAACAACGGAATCAGCGTCATTTCGAAGAACACGTAGAACAGCACAAGGTCGAACGAACAGAAGACACCGATCAGCCCTGTCTCCAGAATCAATAAAGCCGCATAAAATTCAGACGCTCGATCCTGAATGGCTTCCCACGAAATGAGCACACTGCAAACGGTGAGCAAGGTGGTGAGAGCGATCATGGTGACGCTGATGCCGTCGAGGCCAAAGTACATTTCCAACTGCATGCGTTCGCCGGTCTTCAGCCA
>JAYTAK010000641.1:0-1541 GCA_043737515.1 Candidatus Kuenenia sp.
ATCCTTCACCAATGCAGCCGACGGACCTTCGGTGTCGATACATTGCTGTTCCAACTGCGTGAACAGGTTGCCGTGCTGATCCCAGCCTGCGTGCATCAACTGCACAAATCGCACTCCGCGTTCGAGCAATCGGCGCGCGATCAGACAATTGTTGGCGTACGTGCCTTTTTCCAGCACGTCCGCGCCGTAACGATCGAGAGTCGATTTGGTTTCGCCGGAAAAATCAACGAGATCCGGGACACTGGACTGCATCCGAAACGCCATCTCGTACTGTGCAATCCGCGTATCAATTTCCGGATCACCGTAGTCGGCCAGATGAGCCGCATTCATCGCTGCCAGATCATCCAGCATCGCGCGGCGTGATTCCGCACTGACACCGGCCGGATTCGTGAGGTAGGGAACAAGATCGCCCGTATTGCGAAAACGCACGCCCTGGAAACGACTCGGCAAAAAACCGCTTCCCCAGTAATAATCAAAGAACAACTGACCGCAGGTCTTAGCCTTGTCGCTGGAAGTCATCACGACGAATGTCGGAAGGTTGTCGGTGTCGTTGCCAAGGCCGTAAGACAACCATCCTCCCATGCTGGGGCGACCGGGAAGCTGTGACCCAGTCATGAACAAAGTGACTCCGGGAGCATGGTTGACGGCTTCGGTGTGCATGCTGCGGACGACGCAGATATCGTCTGCGATCGAACCGACATTCGGCAGCATTTCACTGAGAGAAATCCCGGCCTGCCCGTACCGCCGAAACGGCTTTATGGCAGGCTGGCACGGCCACTTTCCATAGCCGCTGGACATCGTGGAAAGTCGCGTCGTGCCGCGGATAGACTCCGGAATATCTTTTCCCGCCATCTGTCGCATCACGGGCTTGTCGTCAAACAGATCCACATGTGACGGGCCTCCGCCCTGCCACAGGACAACCACACGCTTTGCTTTTGCCGGAATGTGGGGCATTCCCGGCAATCCGTGATCGGCAGCGCTCAGGTTCGAAGAACCGGACAGAAAAGCCAGTGCCGCCAGTCCGATCCCGGTCGATGTCGTACCAAACATCTGACGCCGCGTGACGCGGGCAATATTGTCCTGAAACGGATTCGGCATGGCAGGTCCATTCACCTTTGATCAATGACGTGAGGATAAGCGTGCAGACCTGTGAGTTTACCAACGCAGCGGCATTCCGTTCAACTCAAGCCAACACAGGGAAGTCGGCGAGCGGCATGCGTCAGCTTGCCGGTCAATTGCGGTTCAGATTCCATGAACGGCCGAAATCGCAGTGTACCGGTGGACTAACGCCCAATGGTGCTTGCTTTAAAGTAGACGTCACTCTCTGAGTGACGAAATCCGATTGAATCGGCCACCTCAAACATCCATCACTCGGAGAGTGATGCCTACTTTGTTCTAACCAAGTGCCATTCGGCTAACGCCCGCCGCTCGCCAAAGAAATCCTGTTCTCATTCTAAAGCTGGTTTAAAAGATGAGCGCACCGTAAGTCTACTCAACAGTCGTTTCGTCCGTCGCACGCTTCCAGGTGCCGTCCAGCATTT
>JAYTAK010000642.1:0-3728 GCA_043737515.1 Candidatus Kuenenia sp.
TCCTCGCGGTCAAGATTGAGAGAATTGGTGAGCGGCATGCGTCAGCTTGCCGGTACAAAAACGAGGTACCGGAGGGCTCACGCCACTCCGCTCGCCAGAATCATTTCTGGCCGCGCGGAGTATAATTTGTCGTTGAACCGGAGTTGTCATGTCTGATCGTTCTCAGCCTGGTGGCGTCGCGCGACTGGAATTTGCTGGCGGAACGCTGGTTCTGTCCGGGATTCCCGTGTCGAAGCTGGACGATTGGTACGGCAAATTGTTCTGGGTCACCGACCCACGCATCGGGGCGGCACGCTGCGATGCTATCCGCTACTCGCAGGTTGTGGCTGAACTGCAGCGACGGCGGATCCGATTTGACGACGACGTCGCGGACTGGAAAGAAGTGCGCTGGAAAGCGGAAGAACTGCACGAGCTGCGTCCCGAACAGTTGCAGGCGGTTGATGCATGGATGAACGCAGGTCAGACGGGCTGCGTTGTGATGCCGACCGGCACGGGGAAGACGGAGGTCGCGCTGTCGATCATGCAGCGGACCAAAGTCGCAACGCTGGTTGTTTCCCCCGTGCGCGATCTGATGTATCAATGGCATCGCCGGATTTTACGCTGTCTGAGTTACGACGCCGGGATCATCGGCGACAATGTGTTCCGCGTGCATCCGGTTTCCGTCACCACTTACGACAGTGCGTGCATTCACATGCAGGCGCTGGGGAATCGGTTTGGGTTGATTGTTTTTGATGAATGCCATCATCTGCCCGGCCAGATCCGCCGCGATGCGGCGCGAATGTGTGCGGCTCCGGCGCGGCTGGGGTTGACCGCGACTCCGGAACGATCCGACGGTCGTCACGCAGATCTCAAAGAACTCATCGGGCCCATCGTTTACGAGCTGCCGATCGGCGATGTGAAAGGCAAATCGCTGGCAGACTATGACATCGTCCGCATCCCCGTGCATCTGAGCGACGATGAACAGAAACGCTACGATCTGCTGTCCGAAGAAGTTCGCAGTTATATGTCCGACCAGCGAAAGGAGAATCCGATGTTTTCCTGGGAAGACGTCTGCGCGGAAAGTGCCATATCGCAGGATTCGCGGCGAGCCCTCAAGTCGTTTCATGCGAAGCGTGCGATCGAAGATCGTGCGGAAGAAAAACTCAAAACGCTGGAAGACCTGTTCCGTCTGCACGCCGGTGATCGCTGCATTGTGTTTGCCGGGTCAAACGCGATGGCGCGGGACGTGTCACTGCGATTCCTGATTCCCTGCCTGCTGAATCACTGTGGCAAGAAAGAACGACTGGATATTCTGGAAGGCTTCGCAGCGGGCGACTATCCGGCGATTGTGGCCAATCAGGTCCTGGATGAAGGCGTCGATGTTCCGGCGGCGAAAGTGGCCATCGTGATCGGCGGCATGGCATCATCGCGTCAGGCTCGTCAGCGACTCGGCCGCATCCTCCGCCGCAGCGGCAACGCCCGCGCCGTGCTGTATGAAGTGGTCTGCGCCGGCACCAACGAAGAACTGCGTTCCCGCCAACGCCGCAGACATGCAACGTTCGAAGGCACGAAGCACCGGCGGAAGAGCTGACAAGCCGGAATTGCACTTGGCGCGAGCTTCGCCGAGCACCCAAAGTGACAGATGCATGGAACACTAATCGACGCTGATTTGCACTAATTCAAAACAATCATTCCATCAGTGAAGATCAGCGTCGATTAGTGTTCTGTGTTTACGGGTGTTGGGAATTGCACGCCATGCGATGATTTTGATCGTAAAGAGTACAAAACGCCTCACACATCAATTCTGACAAGATTTGATGTGCCGGATCCTGCGGTCCTCCCGATCCAAACCCTGCGTTCCTGTGTCTTATCTGAGACCTGGCGGGTACCAGTTGACCCATGTCGCTCAGTCAGTTCCAATTCCCGCCGGAATTGTGTGCGTTTTGCTTTTGTCGATCGGAACCGTTCTGAAATGCCTCGTCAGATTCTTGTGACCGCCGCGCTGCCATATGCGAACGGACATATCCATATTGGTCATCTTGTGGAATACATCCAGACGGATATCTGGGTGCGATTCCAGAAGCTGCGCGGCCATCGGTGCATTTTTGTGTGTGCCGATGACACGCACGGCACGGCGATCATGATTCGAGCCCGACGTGAAGGCCGTTCGGAAGAAGCCGTCATCGCCGATATGCGTGAGGCTCACATTCGCGACTTTGCCAGCTTCCAGATCGAATTTGACAACTACGGCAGTACGAACAGTCCGGAGAACCGTCAACTGTGCGACCAGATCTGGGCCTCGATCCGCCAGGCCGGACTGGTCAAGACGAAAGACGTCGCACAACTCTACGACCCCGTCGCCGGAACATTTCTGGCCGACCGTTTCGTCCGGGGAACGTGTCCGAAATGTGCCGCCGAAGACCAGCCGGGCGATAACTGCAGTGCGTGCGGAGCGGCCTATACACCGGCGGACCTGAAGAACCCGAAAAGCACGCTGTCAGGGGCCGTGCCGGAAATCCGATCGGCCGAGCATCTGTTTATCGAACTGGAACAACTGCACGAATTCCTGAATGAATGGACACAGGACGGCACGCATCTGCAATCGGAAGTCGCCAACTATCTCAAGGGCCACTTCCTTGGAGAACCTTTGCGCGACTGGGACGTGTCACGCCCGGCACCGTACTTTGGCTTTGAGATTTCCGACAAGCCTGGACACTACTGGTACGTGTGGTTTGACGCGCCGATCGGTTATATGGCATCGACGCTGGAATGGTGCAAGAGGCACAACGAAAACCTGGACGACTGGTGGCGAAGCGATTCGCAGGCCGAGATCCATCATTTCATTGGTAAGGACATCGCTTACTTTCACACGCTCTTCTGGCCGGGCATGCTGAAATCTGCCAATTGTAACCTGCCGAAAAAAGTGCATATCCACGGATTCCTCACCGTCGGCGGCGAGAAAATGTCGAAGACCAAGGGCACTTTCGTCATGGGCTCGACGTTTCTCAAACATCTGCCGTCGGGAGCGCTGCGGTATTACTACGCCAGTAAGCTTGGCACAGGGCTGGATGACATCGACTTAAACCTTGACGAGTTCGCCTCGCGGTTCAACAGCGATCTGGTGGGCAAGGTTGTCAATCTGGCATCACGATCGGCGGGATTTGTCGCGGGGCAAACGCTCAGCGACGTCTATCCCGATGACGGTGGTCTGTTCGCCGCCGGCGCAGAAAAAGGCGAACAGATTGCGACGTATTACGAAGACTGTAATTTCAACGCGGCGGCGCGGGAAATCATGGCTCTGGCAGACAAAGCGAACAAGTTTGTCAATGACCGCCAGCCGTGGGTGATTCGCAAAGATCCGGCGAAGGCAGACGAACTCCGTGATGTGTGTACCATCACGCTCAATCTGTTCCGGCAGATCGTGACGTACCTCGCGCCGGTTCTTCCCGAACTGGTGAAACAGACCGAAGACCTTTTGAACCGCCCGATTGCACACTGGTCGGAATCTCAGACTCCGCTGACAGGAACACCTGTCAGTCCGTTTACGCACTTAATGAAACGCATTGAAACGAAACAGGTTGAAGCGATGATCGAAGAGAGCAAAGAAGTAATGGCCGCTGAACAGGGCGCTGCACCGGCCACTCCGGAAACACCTGCCGTAACATTTCACGCCGCTGACCAGTGGAAAGACGCTGGCGATGCTCTGGCCAATGAAGCACTGGCTGCCGAATGCACGATTGATGATTTCG
>JAYTAK010000643.1:0-8464 GCA_043737515.1 Candidatus Kuenenia sp.
TCTTCATCTTCATCCAGACCCCAGCGTGTGCCGCCCCAGTTCAGCCAGCGGTACTGATCGGGACGCATGTTCTTTTTTGCTTTTGAGTCGCCGTTGGTATCGACCTCGCGGTAAACTTCCAGACCCATGTGATAGTAGCGGAACATGTCCGGAGCACTGTCGCCGTTGGAATCTGTGAAGCGTCGCAGCACCTGACCTGCCGCGTTCGTAATGACGTAGCTGCCTTTTTCCAGTGCCAGGCTGCACTTGGCCATTTCGGCCGCATCCGGAGTGTCGAATTCGACATCCTTCTGCGCTGGCTTGTATCCCTTGAGCAATTGTTCGGCCGTCGGTTTCTGAGCTTGTGCTTCTGCGGTCAACGCCGAACCGAATCCGCACGCCGTTGCTGCCAGAATCATCATGGCCGATCGAAAACCAGCCCGCGCCCGCGACTGGCGAGAAGTCGTAATATGCATCCCTGCTACTCCGTCCACTAGAAATATCGTGATCGAAATCCGTGCCGCGTTCCGTTTGAAGAGGTTCCTACCTGCTTTCTGCGGCAACAATTGCCGAAGTGTAAGCAATTCCCCGGAATCAAGTCACCCCCGGTTTTTCAGGGGTTCTCGGCCTCTCGGCCACGGAGAAAACGGCGGTGCGCTTGGCGCGGGCTTTGCCTGTAAGCGAATCTGCCGTGAATCGACCACCGCCACCCTCGCAACGCAACATCCCAACACCAAACGGCTTACGGAACGCGGCGCGCAATTACCGTGACGACCAGCGGTTGCCTTCCCAGCGGAAGATGCCTCGGGACTACAGGACACGGCTCGACCCGTTTGTGGATGTCTGGGCCAAAGTTCAGAGAAAGCTCGAAGACGAACCGGCTTTGAAGGCCAGGACGCTGTTCGAGTGGCTTCAGGAAGCTGACCCCGGTCGGTTCCCGGATTCCACCCGGCGAACATTCGAACAGCGCCTGTTCACTGTTCTTATCCCACAGCAAACCATCATTTGGTCAACCGTGCGATCCCGTTTGTCCAGGGACCGCTTGCAGAATTGCACCGTAGCGTCGTAAACAATCAGCGACTTCCGATAGGACAACAGATCCTGGTAACCGCCATGCGGTGGAATAAAACCGGATGTCATCGGTGAAACTCTTTTTCAGGGATGAAAAATATGTCCTGGACGACTTATGGGACATATTGCCTTGTGCCATTTTTTGAAACCTCCGGCAGTCTGCCAGCCCGTCGCCAGAAAGGCAAGTGGAGGCGAAGAACAATCGGTCCTATAGGACTCATACGACCTATGTACACCTCTCGGCGATTCCGTGCCAAAGTAGCCGTCACGCTCCGCCGTGACGAGCATTATGGATCGCCACACCGCACCGGCTTGCACTTGCCAATTCGAAATCCGGCCTGTCCAGAACGCATTCCAGATCGCATCAACCTGACTCTTGATTTCACCGGTGATCATGAATTTGGGGTTCTTGAAGTGACCGACCACCGGATGGATCACGGTTTCCGAAGTTGGTGCATGGATTCTGGCGCTATCACTCAGAGCACCGAATAATTTCCTGGATTCTGCAATCGCAGCCCGAGCGCCGATGCACTGTTTGAGGACGGCCTTTGTTTCCAGCTCCACCGCAGGTGACAACAGCGGCAACTCGTTGTAGGGGTATTCCGGACGCCGAATGTCAGCGGTCACGCGCGGCGACTATGCCGAATGATCCAGCACGCGTGCGAGTACGGCGACGGTGCAGGATTTTGCTCCGGCGGCTTTAAGGACTTTCGCGGCTTCGGAGCATGTTGCGCCGGTCGTCAGGACATCATCGACGATCAGGATGCGCTGGCCCTTGACGGAGGGCGGATGGGTCACGGCAAGCGTCCCGGCCTGGTTTTCGACGCGTTGATTGACCGACACGCGTTTCTGGGGTCGCGTCCGTGAAATTCGCTGGAGCAAATGGACGTCGCAGTCGATCTTCAGTCGCGATGCCAGTTCACTCGCAATGATCCATGCCGGATTGAAGTTGCGGACAAGTCGCTGCCGCCAATGTTGCGGAATCGGCACGATCCGGTCGAATGACTTATCGTTCAGTTCCGCAGATCGCCGCGTCGCCAGCAGCGCACCGAGCGATCTCATCCGCACTGCAGAAAACGACCACTTCGCAGCCAGCAATGCCTTGCGCAGCGATCCGTCATACATGCCAAGGCACACGACGGAGCTAAAACGCAGTTTGCGGTTTCGGCAATGCACACACCCTTTGCTCGATGAAGCAAATGGCCCGATTTCTGCCGCACACCGCTGGCAGCGATTGAGGGGCTCCGGCGCGAGTTGTTCTGTGCAGTCCGGACAGTAAGCATTCCCGCCGTCCGAAGCTGCATGATCGACCGTGCCGCATAACGCACATCGAGACGGAAACAACAGGTCTGCCAGTTGCCAGAATGCTGAATTCATCGTCGATGTCCGCTGCAAACTGAATCAGCCTCAGAATTCGTATTCCTTTTCGCTGTCAGCCTTGCCGCCAAAGGATGCTCGAACGGCATCCAGTTGAGCAGCCACGGCGGCGTCCGGTCCGGTGAGTTTCAGGAAATACACGGCCTTGCCTTCCAGATTCAGAAAGACGTTGATGACTCGCTGGCCGGGAGTCGGAGTCGCCTTCCCGCCAGATGCCGGGCCAGCGGACTTCATGAACGTGCCTGATATATTGGCGATGAAGTAATCGTTCTCACCGGCCTTCCCCTGGACTACAACCGCTTCGCGTCCTTCCGGTGCAAACTGGCCGACCCAGCGACTGATGTTGGCATCGACGCCACCACCGCCGCCCGCAAACGAGGAGATCACAAACTCTGATTTCTCTTTTTCGCCTTCGGCAGCAGGGACTTCAAAAGTGGCCAGTCGCATCGGTCGAGTCGCATCGGACTGCTTCCATGACTTCGGCAGTTTCAGGTCCAGCTCGCCGATCTTGACGTCAACAGTCTCTTCCGCTTTCTTCTCTGCTTTGTTTTCCGCCTTGTCAGATTTCTCTGCGGCAGCGTCGCTCTTTGGTTTTTCATCCTCAGCGCAGGCGACAGCGATCATCGCAGTGCTGCCGGTGGTGATGAGTGCGGCAAGGCCAAGGTGAGTCCAGCGTGGAAAGTTCATGATCAGGTGTCCCGAAAAAAGGTGAACAAGGCAGGTGCAGATTTTGTCCCGTATTGTTTGCCAGCGCGGCAGGATTTTCAAATGGTTGGGCCAATATCGCTCAGAAACGGAGGCGATTCGCGGGAGAATCCTGGCCAGGGACCTGTTACAATCTTTTTTCGAGTGACCAGATTCAACGCTTTTTCCCTGGGATTGTTTTGGAAATGTCCGCCGATTCAGAATTTCAGATCCGCGTTCGTCACATCGATCATGTGACGCTGGTCGTGCGCGATGTGGAGGCCAGTCGTCAATTCTACGTGGGACTGCTGGGCATGACAGAGGTTCCTCGTCCGGCATTCAGTTTTGGCGGAGCGTGGTTTCAGGCCGGAGCAACTTTGATTCACCTGATCGCCGAACACGACCGCAGCGGCCCGGCGGGATATCCGGTGGAAGTGCTGGTCAAGTCCAGTCGCAATCATCACTTCGCGTTTGAAGTCGATGATGCGTATGCGGCGGCTGAGGCGCTCAAGGCAAAGGGAATTTCTTTGATTGATGACGCGAAGCTCAGACCCGACGGAGCAGTGCAGGTCTTTCTGGCAGACCCCGATCATCATGTCGTCGAACTTTGTACGTCCCCGCGACGCTGAAAAGAGAAGTTCCATGTCGAAAGAGTATATCATCACCATGACTGCCGGTAATCGTACGGGCATTCTGTCTGCGGTGACAAAGGCGATGGCCGAACTTGGGGCGGATCTGCGTGAAGCCAGTCAGACCGTCGTGCGCGGATATTTCACGATGATCTTTTCGGCGGAATTTCCGGACACGATGGATGAGAAAGTCATCCGCGATCACTTGCAGGACGCGGGTCGTCCGTTCGACATCGAAATCAGCCTGCGCGATCCGTCGGTTCACCTGCCCGCGTACAATGCGGCAACGGCAGAAACCAAGCCGTATCGCCTGAGGCTGGGCGGCAGAAATCAGCCCGGCGCGCTGCGGAAACTCAGTCAGGTGATGTCGCTTCACAGTATCGACATCACTGGCATGCACGCGCTGCGGATCGCTGACGGCACGGGCTTCGAAATGGTTCTGCGCCTGGCTGTGCCTGCGTCATGCAGCGTGGACAGACTGCTGCATGACCTCAACGTGGCCGGACAGGCCTTCGAAATGACGGCCGACATTTCGGAATTCATTCAATAGATGATCACCTCAGAACCGTCGATCACTGAAATGATCATCATGGGGACCGGCACGAGTGTCGGAGTTCCTGTCGCTGGTTGTCAGTGCATGGTGTGTCGCTCACAGAATCCGAAGAACCACAGAACGCGCACGGGCGTATTGATTCGTGGTCCGCTGGGAGAGTTCATCATCGATGCCGGTCCCGAACTGCGACTGCAACTGATTCGCGAGGACGCACGACTCATTCAGGCGGCCGTCTTCACGCATGCACACGCGGACCATATTCTGGGTCTGGACGATTTAAGGATCTTTGGATACCAGATGAATGCCGCCGTGCCGCTGTACTGCGAAGAGCCGGTCGAAGCGCAGATCCGCCAGACGTTTTCCTACGCCTTCACGGACCCGGCCACGCATTCGCACCAGTTTGCCGCACCGAAACTGCGCTTCGAACGCATCGTGCCCGGCAAAGTATTCACAGTGCTCGGCATGGACATTCTGCCGATTCGCCTGAAACACGGCGACTTGCCGGTGCTGGGATTTCGCATCGGTAACGCCGCCTTTCTGACGGATATGTCCACGATCCCCGCCGATTCGAAAGAACTCCTGCATGGCCTGGACACGCTGGTCATCGACGCGCTGCGAAAGGAACCGCACCCGACGCATCTGCATGTCGATGCTGCCGTGCGACTCATCCATCAGCTTCGGCCAAGGCAGGCGTACCTCACGCATATGTCGCACGATCTGGAGTACGACGCATTGCGAAACGAACTTCCGGACGGCATTGAACCCGCCTATGACGGATTGAAGATCGCGCTGCGATAGCAGTTCGTCTTTGGTTCTCCACTTTGTCGAGAAAGCAGCCCATAATACTCCACGCGGCCAGATATGAGTCCGGCGAGCGGAGCGGCGTGAGCCCTCCGGTACCTCGTTCTTGTACCGGCAAGCTGACGCATGCCGCTCGCCAATTGTCCCACTCATGACCGCGCGGAGTCTATTTGTTCCTCTTTCGTTGCTTGCCTTTCTTGCGGCCGTACAGCTTTTCCATCTCGGCGTCGTGCTGGCGGTGGATTTCGAGGGCGGCGGCGAATTCGGGGGCCATGGTTTGGGCGAGGGCCTGTTCGGCTTCGTCCCATTGGCGGGTTTCGGCGGCGTGGCCCAGCGCGCGGTGGGTGTCGCGGAGTTGCCGCAGCGCTTCGTGATGGCCCCAGTAGTAATCGCAGCGCTCGGCGAGGTCGCGGGCGGCGTTGGCAGCGGCGAGGGCTTCGTTCGCGCGGCCGGCGTCGCGGAGCAGTGCGGCGCGGAGGTTCAGGGCATCGCACTGCATCAGCCGAAAGCCGCTCCGCGCCGCCAGCCGCAGGGCTTCCTCGCAATGGGAGAGCGTGGATTCGTCGTCCCAAATCAGCCGCAGGGCGCTAGCACCCGGTTCCGTCGCAATCAGCCGCAGGGCGTTAGCCCCCGGTTCCTTGACGGGCGCGGACGAACCGGACGCTAACGCGTTCCGGCTGATGTCCTGGTGAAACGCCAGGCGACTCATGGCCAGCAGGGCGTCGGGGAGATCCATGACCTGTCGGGCGTCGCGGAAGATGCGGAGGGGGGCGGCGATGCGGGGCGCGGCGGCGGCGTGGTCCCCGGCGGCGAGGTCGAGTTCGCCAAGCAGCAGGTCGCAATGGGCGAGGTCGCTGTTCCAGCCTTCGCTTTCGCATACGGCGCGATTGGCCTCGGTCAGGCGGCGGGCGGCCTCCGTCTCGCCGAGGCGCTGGCGATGCCGCGCCCACCGGATGCCGCGGAGGGAATAGAGCGAGGCGTTTTCGGAATGGTTCTTCCGTTCCAGCGCATCGGCGGCGGCAAAGTCGCGGCTGGCGGCGGCCAGTTGCCCCGCGAGCGACAGGGCATGGGCGCGGTAGGCACGGGATGTCCGGTCTTTGTCCTCATCATGCTCGGGCGCGGTGGCGGGACGTGGAGGGAACTCATTGTCGTGGTTCGCTCCGCGAACCAATGTTGGATCGCGGAGCGATCCACGACTATCCGGAGCCGGTTCCTCGACGCCCGCGTAGAACAGCGCCTCGCTCGCACTCGCTACCGCTTCCACCAGGCTGCCGCTGAGGATTTGGGCATCGGCGATGTTTCGGAGATCGATGGAAACGTTGTTCCAATCATCGTCACCGTGATTGATGTCGGTGACTTCCACATACCCCCGCACCACCTCCTCCATCTCCCCGACGATGCTCGCCCACAACGCGCCAGCGTTGAGATGATTCGCCAGCCTTCCCCGCCCGAGCGTCTGTTCCAGTTTTGCGCGGCGTTCGGCAGGCTCCAGAAAGGCCCGGGCGCAGCGCAAGCCTTCCTGCGGCGCGGGAAGGTTGAGAAACACCCGCCCACCCTCCAGTCGCCCGCTATACAGCTCATCCGCCGCCTCAAAATCCCCGGCGGCCAGCAGCACCTCGATCGACTCGACGATGGGCAGTAGTTCGGCGACGGTCTTGGGTCGCCCGCCCTCGCCTTTGCCCGCCACGATTTCGGCGAACTGCCGGGCCACGGTGTCGCCGGCGGCGAGGGCCTCGTCGCGGAACACGTCGCGGACGATCGGGTGCGCGGTCCAACGGACCGACTCGCCGCCGGTTTCCTTTTGCAGCAGCGATTGGTCGCAAAGTTGTTCGAGCAGCCCGGTGAGGCGGGCCGCATCGCAGCCGGCGAAGTCCCCCCGCATCGCCTCCAGCCCCTTGGCCAACGCCACAAGCGTCGCCGTCCGCACCGGGTCGCGGAACAGCGCGACGAGCTGCAACAGGCGGCGTTTGGGAGGCGTGAGCTTTTGCTGGAACCAGCGCAGCAGCTTGAAGAACTGCCGCCGCTGCCGCCGCTTTTGCCGTTCCTCGTCGTCGATCCCCGCTTCGTCCGGGTCGGGCATCGACTCGACCGCCCGCGGCGAAAGAACGTCCGCCAGCACGCGCTCCGGCTCGGTGAACGGCTGCTCGAGGCACAAACCGGCGAACAATCTCAACGCCAGCGGATGGCCGCCCAACTGCGTGCTGTAGGCTGCCAGGTTTTCGCGCGATTCGGCGAGCCCGCACGCCGCGAGCAGGTCGGCCCCGGCGTCCGCGTCGAGCAGCGGCAATTCCTTCGCGCGGGCGTTGTCCGGATGTCTGTTGGTGATTTCAGGAAACGGGAAGCGGCTGGTGAGCACCAGCAGCGAAGGGCTCTGCTCCCCGACCCGCGCCACGAACTCGGTCAGCTCGCCGTTGTTGATCCAACCGTAATGCGCCGGATCGTCCTCGCCGTGCTGCAACACTTCCAACCCGTCCAGCACGACCAGATAGCTCCACTTCCGGCACGCCGCCGCGGCCAGATGGTGCAGCGGCGTGTCCTTTGGCAGCGTGCGGACGTGCTCCACCTCGCAGACGAACTTGAGCAACGCAGCGAAGAAGTCCTCCGGGTCGCGGTTCGAGTAGAAGCTGTAGAACAACACGCCGCGAAACGGGCGATGACGCCAGCCGTGTTGCTTCTCGATCCAATGCCCGACCAGCGAAGTTTTTCCCAGCCCGCCCTGGCCAGTGACCGTGGCGATGCAGATGTTTGAGTCCTGCGCGCACTGATCGAGCCAGCTCAGTTCATTCTCACGCCGCGAGTAGCGGTCGTCATTCGTCGCGGGGTGGACGAAGAGGATCGGAGGGGAGGGAGAGGACGCAACTGGCGATGGTTTTGAAGTCAACGCTGGCTTCTGCTCGGCTTGGAGTTTCCTGAGCCGGTCGGTCACCTGCTGGAAGAGTCGCAACGCAAAATCCGATTGAAGTTTTGTCGTTGTGTAGTCCTCAAACACTCGTGGCAAGTCCGCTCCCTCCGATTGGTAACGGAATATCTGACTGGCTTCGAGCCCCTTCAGATCGTGCTTCTCGAAATCGATTCGGCAGAGACCAACCGGCAGACATGGCCTTGTGCCGCTTACAAAGTGCGGCAACTCATGTTTGCCGACATATATGCTGCTCAGAAACGCCGGGCTGACGAGCAGCAATCCAAAGTCACAGTCACGAATTGCGTTCTGGATTTCGTCGTGCCACTTCTCTCCAATCAGAATGTCTGAATCTTTCCAGCGTTGGAATTCGAACTCACCGCTGGCACCAAAATGGACCTGTAGCTTAGAGTCTATCCGGTAATCTGCGATTGCGGCAAGTGCTGAATTGGAGGAGACTTACGGCAAGGC
>JAYTAK010000644.1:0-1537 GCA_043737515.1 Candidatus Kuenenia sp.
CGCGCGATGGCATCGGACGCGTCGATAAACACTCCACTGGCGGCATCGGTGACAAAACTTCGTTGATCCTCGCACCGCTGCTGGCGGAGTGCGGTGTGCAGGTTCCCATGCTCTCTGGCCGAGGCCTCGGAGCGACTGGAGGCACCCTTGACAAGCTGGAAGCCATTCCGGGATTTCGTACGGACCTGTCGCTTGATGAGATCACTCGGCAGACACAGTCCGTGGGTTGCATCATCACTGGCGCATCTGCAGAACTTGCCCCTGCCGATCGGAAGTTATACGCCCTGCGAGACGTCACGGCGACGGTCCCGTCGATCCCGCTGATCACCGGCAGCATCATGAGCAAGAAGCTGGCCGAATCGCTCGACGCACTGGTGCTCGACGTCAAATTCGGCAGCGGTGCGTTTATGAAGACGCGAGAACAGGCAACGGAACTGGCGCACTCGCTGGTTGATACCGGCAACCGCATGGGCGTCCGCACAACCTCGCTGCTCACTGACATGAATCAGCCGCTCGGCCGCATGTGCGGCAATGCCGTGGAAGTCATGGAATCCATTGATGTGCTCAAAGGCGGCGGACCAGACGATGTGCGGCTGCTGACGATTGAACTGTGTGCTGAGTTGCTCGTTTCTGTCGGAATCGATCAAGACACGGAAGCCGCACGCCAACGCTGCGTGAAACTACTGACCAACGGTGCCGCCTATGAACGCTGGTGTCGTATGGTTCAGGGACAGAGCGGCAATCCAGATGCCACGCCTTCTGTCGCACCGGCGTCGGAACTGACAGCTGATCGCGAGGGCGTTGTGTCAGCGATCGACACGGAAGCCCTCGGCCTCGCGATCATCTCCCTTGGCGGTGGCCGTCGCAAAATGGGGGACCCGATCGATCATTCCGTCGGCCTCGAAATGCTCGTGCGACTTGGTGATGTCGTCAGCTGCGGCACACCGCTCGTTCGCATCTTTTCAAAGCGGCCCGACGCGGTCACGACCACGATTCGTCAGGCGATCACCATCGGTGATCATGGCCATGCACCTCCGCTGATTGTAGAACGAATTTAAGGTGTTCATTCGGGGTGGCCCAGCTTCGGAGAAGCTGGGTGCCGAAGGCACAAGAAACTCAGAATTCACGTTCAAACGGGAACGACGTCATTCTCTGATTCGATGGATATCCTGGATTTCTTGTGCTGCGCACCCAGCTTGATGCAAGCTGGGCCACCCAGGAAGAAGCTGGGTGCCGAAGGCACAAGACGTTTCGTCCGTGCCTGTCACCTGCCCGCTGTCGTTTCCGAATTTACTGGTAACTCAAATGGGACAGAGCGACGTCGTTTGGCTGCAGGCGCATATCCCTCGTGGATTTTACGATGAAACAGAACCAGGAAAAAGGTTGCAGAAGACAATTGGAAAACTCGGGCCCAGCGGGTGGCGAAAGTCGGTCTGGACCGCATGCTGCAATTTCTTGTGTCGGCTCTCCGGCCATGGTGTGAGCGTGTTTGCTATAATCCCTCAAATTTCACATACACGGCGTAGTTCATGTGCAG
>JAYTAK010000645.1:0-1537 GCA_043737515.1 Candidatus Kuenenia sp.
AAGCGTGAGAAACTGGTGTGTTTCGCTAGCGCTGCACACACCCTACATGAATCACTGAATCAACAGTCCGCTAGCCGCGGGTTGCGCATTCGGTCAGCATCGGCGGCTAGCGCCTTGCCGCTCACAAAACCTCAAGTCGGACCGTGCGGAGTATAAGGAAAAATCTCCACAGCAGGCTGTGGAGGGAAAGCGGCAGCAGGGCTGCCGCAGTCCAAGGATATGTGATCAGAATCATTCACGGCGTTGCATGCCAAGGTTGACAAGCTGGAAGCTTATCCCACGTTAATACAACAGCCCACGCTGGCGTCATTTCGCTCAGGGGAGCAGGCCGCGTTCGCGGAGTTCCTGAATATTGCCGGGAGCGCTCGAAAGGATGCGTTCCGATGCGTATCGAAACACGGCGAATCCGGCGAGTGCCGCGGGAGCGGACAGGATGGCAACGCGGTCCTCTTCTTCATCGTCCAGTTGCCGGTTCAAACGAGTCACGGCTTCTTCGACGGTGTCGGTGACAATTTTTTCAGGACCAGATTCGTTACTCAGCTTCAGATTGGAAAACGCTGCCGTGCGGGACATCAGGAAGTCAATGAGCCCGGTCTCTTCGTGTTCTTCGAAGAAATTCCGCAGCTCCGGATGCATCGTGTCAGGCGTGATGATTCGGGCTCGGGACACCGTGACGTTGCCGCGACGCACTTTGACCATCGCGGCTTTGCCTGCGGCATCTTTTCCGGAGGACGACGTCACCAGATAATACGGCAGATCAGAATCGCCAAAAGTGAACAAGCCCAGCTCGACCGCACGCTCAATCCGCACGGCGTTCCAGGTAGATCGGAATCGCTGAAACTGTTCAAATTCATCGAACATTGAATTCACGGCCTTTTGGCAAGATCACTGATTACACGTCGCGCTAGACGACCGAACAATTCGTGAATGTTCGCGACTAAAGCGGCAAAGTCAAACTTCCGGCAAAATTATCCCTTGCCCGGTCGTGGAACATGCACAGAACACCCTGCGATTTTTGAGACACTCGCGACTTGCAGCAGGGGCTGGCTGGACTTGCAATCGAGCGTTGTCGAACGTATCCCCATGACATCAATCGCCGTCGCCCGCAACCTGCGCTACAACTACGGAAATCGCACCGCGCTGGAGGACGTGTCGTTTTCCGTCACCGCCGGGACGCTTTTCGGGCTGCTTGGGCCAAACGGCTCCGGCAAGACGACGCTTTTTCGTCTGCTGGCGACCTTGATCCCGATGCAGTCGGGAGAATTGACGGTTTGTGGTTTTGACGTGACGACGCAACAGACTTCCGTGCGCAGGCAACTGGGTGTCACTTTTCAGTCGCCAGCGGTGGATGTGCGGCTCACGGTGGCAGAGAACCTGAAGTGTCACGGCAGCATTTACGGTCTGTCCGGTGCGACGCTAAACAATCGTGTGTCCGAAATGCTGGACCAGTTTGGAATCGCCGATCGCCGACGGACCATCGTCAGCACGCTTTCGGGAGGACTCAAGCGTCGCGTGGAACTTGCCAAAGGGATGATGC
>JAYTAK010000646.1:0-3722 GCA_043737515.1 Candidatus Kuenenia sp.
GCAGACTGCAGATCGCTCTGTTGACCGCGACAAGCCTCAAGTGCCTGATCGGTGTGTCGCATCAGGGCCGTGGCCGCCTGAATCGTCAAGCCTGGTCGCATGCGCGTGTCGAGCAACTGCTTGAGGAAGGATTCCACGAACTGTAAGTCCAACGGTAGTCGCGTGGCCAGTTCCGCACGGATTTCGCCAGTCACCGCAGCAATGGAGCTATGTGCAGGCGATGGCACTGCGTCCTGACGGATGATTGAGGAAACCTGTTCGCTGACCGATACTCCGGAATCCCGCGACAATCGCTGCCAGACATTGTGAGCGTATTCATCCATCCGCCGCGTGCGTGCGCCATCAAGCAGGTTTGGAATGACCTGCTGTGCGGCTTCGCTGCTGATTCCCAGTTGATCGAGCAGAGCCTTCCATTCGGGTGAGTTCGGTTCACCAGCCGCTACCGCTGGCTGCGCCCAAAGAGTGATTGCCGCAGAGGCAAGTTGAGCGGCTTCGCAATGGGCAACTTCCCAGGATTCCGCATTGATCGTTGAGAGCCCGAATGAACGCAACGATGCTTCATGGCTTTCGGGGATCTGTGTTCGCTCCGGGTTACGCCACGCATTCATTTCTCGACGAGCGGACGTAAGCGTTCGCAATTCGAGATATTCGGCCGTGCGATTCACGCCTTCGAAAAAGTCGCTGGCTGACAGGTCATCACCGAAGTGTACAAGCGTCGTTTCGTCGAACGGTCTCGAGATGCCAGAGTCAGAAAAACGTGAAGTCAGCCCGGGACGCTGCGCGCCAGGCACGGAGAAATGCTGAAGTTCCTGCAGGAAGCTGACGGTGTTGGCATCCTGCATGTCAGCCAGTTGACGACCGTGAGCCGTGCCGTGCAGCAGCATGGACATCATACGGACCGGCGGCATCCGACCATTGTTCACAAGTTCACGGACCAGCCATGCCAGATCCAGCATGCAACCACTCGCAGTTCCTCCGGAAGTTGAACCAATCAGACATACGTCGATGCCGGTTGCTTCGAACAGCAATCCGGTTTCAGACCGGGAGGTGTCGATCGCAGCTGAATTCACCAGTGCCAGCAAGCTGTTCTTCAGCTGGGTGCGGATTTCTGCCGCGTGATCCACAAAGGCCAGACGTCCCAGAGGTCGCATGCCTTCAACACGCCCGCTGCGGGGAATGTTGAACAGCCAGCGGCGGCCAAGCCATGTCAGATGTTCAGATGACTCTTTGCGATACTCCTGAGTCGTACGCAGTGAAGCGGAGACGGTGTTTACAATGCGGTGATTTCCGGCACTGAGTCGCGTGAGATCTGACATCGCTTCGTTGTCCGTATCGATGCACAGAAACTGGATTGCCGGCAGAGTCGCGCCAGGAAAACGTGTCTGGGTTCTCTGGTTCAACAGCGCGATCGTCTGACAGCCAAGTCCGCCAAGTCCGACAAACAAAGTTGGCCGAAACTGCGTGTCTTCCGGCAGACTTTTGACAGGCGCCAGCGGACTGGCCATGCCGTGCAGCATCGTATGCTTGCTCGTGATATTTTCCGTGCTGCCAGGGCTTGTCGGCGATTCCTGAACTGCCGGGTCGGATCCTGTCGAGATGCGATCACTCAGCGACTTCGTCGGGCGACGTTTCGTCAGTTCTTCAATAAACTGCCGACAGCTTGCAAAGCGCGTGCGTGGATTCTTCGAGAGGGCTCGAGCAACAACGGCCCGGTCCGACGGCAGCAGACTGCTCAGATCCGGCGAACTTTTCAGATGCTGAGCCATCAACTGCGTCGGTGTCCGACCGTTGAACGGCGGAACTCCTGTGAGCATTGTTTGGTACACGATGGCCAGACTGTACTGATCACTGCCACGATCCGGGCGGCCTTCGAACAGTTCCGGTGGCGCGTAGAGCGGCGTAAAACCGTTGATCTGTGAATGTCGCGACTGGCCGACGGCTTTCGTGAGACCAAAGTCACCAACTTTCGCATGAACGCCCTGCAACAGCAGGTTTTCCGGCTTGATGTCCAGGTGCTGCAAGCCATGTTCTTCGGACATAAAGTCCAGAGCATCGGCCGCGTCGCGCAGGTAACGCAACAATTCTTCGCGCGACACACCACGGTGTCCGGCAGCAACCAGTTCGCGGAATCGTTGATCCAGACTGCGGTCCGCCAGTTCGGTTACGACGATCACGCGCCCGTCGATGACTTCCACACGTTCGATACTGAGCAGAAATGGATGACGCAGGTCACGAATGCGGTTCAGCGACTTGAGTTCTGTATCGGCCTGAGGACCATTCAGAAGTCCAAACAGAATCTTGACGGCTTTCGGAAAACCGCCTGGCCCCACGGCACGCCAGACTTCTCCAAATCCACCCATCCCGATGCGCTCCTGCATGCGGTAACCGGCAATTTCGGTGACGCCAGCCAACATTACATTGGACGACGTGGCATCGCTGAGCACAGCTGTCGAACTGACTTCGGTGTAGCTCATAGTGGGACTTCTTTCACCGACCTGTTGTCAGGGCTTCTTCAAATGACGCATTCAGGGGACGAGTGCGAACGCGGGTAAAAAACGATTCTGCAATGTGATCAAAATGCTCCGGCTGCATTTCGAATGGAATACCGCGGTACATGCAGAAATTCCGAACCTGCAACAGCAAATCCCGCGCATGGCAGCGTCGGATTGGACGATTCTGCGAGCGATAGTAGTTTTCCAGCAGGTGCTCAACCGATTCCGGATCGTATGTGCAGCCCAGCTTCTCAGACGCGATCTGAAACAACCGATGGACTTCTTCTTCCTGTGGATCAGTGACTTCAATCCTGTATGGAATACGTCTCAGAAAGGCTTCGTCGACCAGATCGGCAGGATCCAGATTTGTCGAGAAAATAATCAGCTGCTGGAATGGAACCTGAATCTTCTTGCCGGTCGGCAGTGTGAGATAGTCGTGCTTGTTTTCGAGCGGCACGATCCAGCGGTTGAGCAGCTGTTCAGGAGACACGCGCTGACGACCAAAGTCGTCGATCAGCAGGCATCCGCAGTTGCTTTTCATCTGCAACGGCGCTTCGCTCGTGTTGCTCACGGGATCATGTCGAATTTCCAGACTGTCGAGAGTCAGTTCGCCACCGACGACGACCGTAGGTCGGCGAACGCGAACCCAGCGGCGATCAAACGGCAGCCCTTCGTCCGGTTGCTCGACAATCTCGTGATACGCAGGATCAAACAGTGTGATGATTTCTCGTCCATCGATGATCGCATACGGAATCCAGATTTCCTGCCCGAAGCAGTGAGTCAGGCAACGGGCGATCGTCGATTTGCCATTCCCCGGCGCGCCGTACAGAAAGAGCCCACTGGCGGAGTTGATTGCCGGGCCGATCATGTCGAACAGTTCTTCTGACATCGATACGTTGAAGAACGCATCTTCCAGTTCTTCGCGGCGGATCGGCTGATCGCAGATCGCCTGCGCTTCGACGGAGATCACATAGTCATTCAGAGGGACCGGAGCCGGGCCTGTGTAGGCACACTCAGAGTGCGATGTTTCCGCGCGGCGACGACCTTCGTCTGTCAGCCCGAAGATATAGTCATTCAGACTGGCACTGCCGCAATGCAGCACCATGCGCCGGGATTTCAGCCGCTCCATTAACCCTTCGATCATGCGGAAGGGAATGCAGATTTCACCGGCAATCGTACGCCCGGTCTGATTTCCGGATGAGCGCAGCAGGCGACAGATGAGACCTTCAA
>JAYTAK010000647.1:0-1535 GCA_043737515.1 Candidatus Kuenenia sp.
TATCATTTTTGCCAAAAGCGTTCCACGCGAGTTTTTTGCACCCACTCCGGACTCGGCCTGCCATGCCATAAATGAACAGGCCATTTTCCGGTTAAAGCCGGGACTACAAGCGAATCCGGGCCAGTCAACACCGTCGGCGAACCATTGACGATCGGAGACGCAATGGTGGAGTGATCGCGAAGAATGACTGTGCATTTCTCGCGGCAAGCATGTCGGCAGAATCTGCCGGTCAAGTTGTTCGGGTTATTCCAATTATTTCTTGCAAATAAACTGTGGCGTTCATTTCTGCAGTGCCGATAACAACGGTGGTAAGGATTTTTCGCAATCTGCCAGGGCTGGCGATTGCTCCTTCGAGGATATAACAGAAGGTTTGAAAAAGATGCGAAAGCACACGATTCTCGCCAAGGCCGCCAGCGTCGCTGTGTGCTTTGGAATTCTCCTGTCCAACACCGTGTCTGCATTCGAAGGAGGACCTGCTCCGGTTGCTCGCGATGTTGAGTTGACTGGTGACGGCACTCTTCGCGGACAGATTTATACTTCCGAGGGTCACGTGGTTGAAAATGCCACTGTCGAACTTCGCTATCAAGGCACGACTGTGGCGCGGGCTGTGACCGGTGCCAACGGTGACTTTGCTGTGACTGGTGTTCGCGGCGGGGCTCATGACCTGTCTGTCGGGGCAGCGACAACTTCTGTCAGACTCTGGAAGAACGGCACAGCACCGGCTGGTTCGGTGGATAACCTGGTTGTTGCAGGTGACGAAAGCGTCGTTCGCGGTCAGGCGGTGGATGAGTACGGTAATCCGTGCAACACCTGTCCTCCGCCAAGCTCCGGTTTCGGCCTGATTGACGTCGTCACACTCACAATGCTGGCCACTTCGGTGGCAGCTCTGGTCTATGCGATCGACACGAACAATGAAGTTGACGACCTGAAAGCTCAGCTGGCTTCCCCATAGGATCACGCACTCAGCACGGCAATGCCGAGTGCTCAGAACATCAGTCACGAAAACAGCCCGCAGTTATCTGCGGGCTGTTTCTGTTGTACGAGCATCCGGCATCAGTCACCCGACAAAGTTCTACAGTGCTCCTTCGCCGGTGATAACAACGCGAATCGTGCGGAACAGAATCTTGATGTCGTTCCAGACGCAGCAGTTCTGAAGGTACAGCAGGTCATACGAAACTTTGCGACGGAAACCTTCCAGCTCGTTGTCATAGCCATTGACGACCTGTGCGATTCCGGTCAGGCCGGGCTTTAGTCCCAGACGGTCGATGAAATTCGGAATCTGATCCTGCAGCTCCTTCATGAATTCCGGACGTTCCGGTCTGGGTCCAATCAGAGACATGTCGCCCCTGAGAATATTCCAGAGCTGCGGCAGTTCGTCGATGCGAGTTCTCCGCAACAAACGGCCGACCGGAGTGATTCGAGGGTCGCCTTCCAGGGCAAACCGGGCACCGTTTTGCTCCGCGTCATTCCGCATCGTGCGAAATTTGTAGATCGTGAACGGACAACCAAAATTGCTGAGTTCCCGTCGATCGCGG
>JAYTAK010000648.1:0-8448 GCA_043737515.1 Candidatus Kuenenia sp.
CGTTCCTCTGCAAAACAGCCAATGGCATATTGCGCCCAGTTGAATGTCACGACGACTTTCCCGTACAGGTTGCGGTCGTGCATGAACTGCATTGCGGAAACCGGAAACTCACTGCGATCGACGGACACATCGGTCACCTGAGGGGCCAGCCGCGCGACATTGAAGATCAGGATCGCGGAGAGGACGCCCGAAACTAAAAGGGGATTTCGTCCCTGAGTTGCAGCAGTTGCATTCGCCAGCTCGGCTGCCCGCCGCTGAAAACCGGCGGCGGCAAAACCTATCAGTCGATGCAATGGCACAGGCAGGAAGAACCCACAAACGATCGCCACGATCGACAGATGGCGGCAATGAGACATACCCTGCCACAACAGCAGAATCATCAGGACTGCCTGAGACAGGAACTGAGATGCCAGAATCCTGCGTCGATGTTGTCGCAGAGCAAACGTGAATCCGCCGACAGCGGTCAGCAGCAGCGTCCAGAAGCGAATCGACTCGAATGTCCAGAGTTCGAGTGGTCCCCAGTCAGCGATTTCAGGACGAGGCAGTTCCAGAGCGGCGAGCATGAATTTCCACAATGTCAGGCCGTACGGATTGACCAGGGTCGCCGCCACGGAAATCGATGCCACCATCACCAGTAACACGACCAGTCCAGCGGCTTGCCGACCATGTGCCAGCAACAATTGCAGTGACACCATGCCATGAAACGCGAACAGAATGGCCACGCCCGCCGCGAATCCACCATGTGCATTGGCCCAGAAGCACAGCAATGGCGGAAGCAACCAGAGGCTGCGCATCTGACGCCTCAGAACCTGAAGATCGACGGCTGCAAATGACGCATCCTGACAATGAAAGGCACGCTGCCAGATGGCCAGCATCAGAGCAAGGCTCACGTAGCTCAGGATCTGCGGCCGAAAATGCCAGTGGAACTGCAGGTTGCTCGCCACAAGCAGGACGGTGATCCCGATCGCGGGCCACCCACACTCCGCGCGCCGCGCGGTCCACATGATTAATCCCAGAATGACAATGGCCAAAATCAGCTTCATCACGGGCAGACCGCGCACCCCGAAAGTGTCAACAGTCCATGCCAGCAGTAGTTCCGCAATGTTCTCATGATTGACCCACGGAGCACCCTCGGCCGCGAACGACCATGTTGTGGTCTTTGGCAGAGTACCGTCCTGCAGCACCTCGCGACCGTACTGGATATGCCCCCACAGATCAGGGTCGGCGCAGTTTGTCGTCAGCGTCCCAAGACCAACGGACAGAATCGCCGCGATAATCAATGCAGTTCGCATGTCGGAAATTCTTGCGAAATTGGTGGGGGGCAGGTTGCAGAGTCATCTTCTGCGAAACTCCGGAAGAAGGGATATCTTCCGACGGACGCACGGTCGCCGAATTCGGAAACGTAGCTCATCCGTATTGCGGAATGAAGAAATTGCCCAAAGCTGCTGAGCAACGATCCGGATAGTTCTTCCTGTCGTGTCAAATATACCGAATGTGCCAACAGCAGAAGCGGTTTTGGTGCCTCGGGACAGAGCAGGCTTCAAAAACAAAAAATGGCCCGCTTATTCACTGGGATTGCAGCATCTGGAGTTCATTTGCCTTCGCGAGCAATCGGGACTTTTTTTCCAGCCACGAAACAACACAAAAAGCCCAGCGCGGGCTTTGCCTGCAACCCATTGATTAAAGCCAAGACTCAGAAACACAGAAGACAAAAAAATTGGTGACAGAAAAATGGAGCAAAGAGTATTCTCATCCTGTTTCTGTCACCAATATTTTTGTCGCACCCGCCCCACCTTCGGTCAGGAGCAAGCTGATAAACTTCGCGGCACCACAAGAAGTCTAATCATGGAACCCAAGTGGCATTCTCGCTCATAATTGCAGTGCCGATTCCCAACAACAAAGCGGGCCATTGAAAATTGAAAATAAAAAAGCCCGGCTCCTGGGAGGGCCGGGCTTCAGGTCTCAATTGTTAGTTCAGCCTTGCAATTATCTGCCACCACTGCCCAAGAGGTAGTTGATCTGGATCATATTGATCAGAACGTTGCCAATTTCTTCCTTGACCTTGTACTTCAGAATCACAACGTCGTTGGGTTTGATCAGAATTCGTTGCGATGGGTCCTCCAGGGCTTTGTTGAGATCGACTCGCATTGCGATTGAGCTGCCACAAGGCAATTCCCGGACGATAATGACATCGGAAGCCTGGCAGGCCTGCTGACGTCCACCACCACCACCACCACCAATCGCATTAATACCTGTTCCGGTATTTCCCAGTTGTCCTTTGGCGAGGGCAATAGCACCGATGACGTCCAGATCTTTGTCTCGCGGCAGCGGATACTCACCACCAGGCAGCAGGCCTGCCGTGATGAATGTCTCTTCGTCGCGACTGCGGATGATGACGATGTCGCCTTCATTCAGGATGATATCTTCTTTTGTGAAGGTCGGAGGGAATGCGGGATTGTACCGCAGCGGGATGCGCGTCACATACGGTGGGTCCGGGATCGGACGCTCGTCGCAGAAGCAAGGGTCAACGCACTGATCCTGACATTGTGAGTGGCACAGATCATCCAGGATCACATCCGCACTCATCCCCTCGTCATACATGCCACGATAGATCAACACTTCGTTCTTGGCATCCGTTCCCGGCATACCCCCGGTTTCGGTCAGAGCGTGCAGCAGGTCGTTTTCATAGGCTGGCAGGTCCACGACATGACCTGTGCCGCGTTTGCTGACTCCATTTAATCCGCCGCCTTCTTCACGAATCACCTGCACGCGAACCTTGCGCTGGCGAATGAGCGTGATGATGATTTGTTCGTCCCCTTTTGGGATCAGCTCCTTTGGATACGTGTACGCATTGCGCACCGCCTGTGTGGCTTCGACCAGCGACATGCCTTCAACCTTGATCGGAGCAACAATCGGCAGCGCCAGTGTCCCGTCTTCACGAATCGGAACAGGAAACCCGATTGCCGGGGGGCGGTTGGAGTCTTCCGGAAAATGAACCGGAGGGAGTTGCTCATCGTTGCCAAGGATCGTCTTAATATACACACCCAGCACGTCGCCAGGCCCCAGCAGGTAAACTTCCGGCGGGTCCTGTCGCAGTCTGAGCATGGAGATGTCGATGAAGTCGTCCTTCCGTTCCACGGCAAGGATTTCACCCGGCACACGCGAAACAGGGATGGAACTGATGGTGTTACAGCCCGAAAGCAGCGAGCTGACCATCGCCAGTGCCAGGAACGGCATCGCCACGCCCGCTGTTCCCGAAATCAGAGTTCTGCGATGAACATCGGTGACTAACAAACTTTTCGACATTTGAGCATCCTCCGTGAGCCCGAATTGACAGCTTCAACAACTGCTTCGCATCAGGCTCTGACGAACGTTTTTAAGAAAAATGAGGACGATGGAAACTTACGTCTGATGACTCACTCAACCAACGGTTGAAGTGACAGTCTACTTTTCGTCATAGGGACGAGGAGCCAGTTCAAACGTGCCCTGATCCTGGTTTTCGATCACCTGGTCGTCGTGCAACATTTCTTCGTCCTGCACGGGACCCGGCATTTCGAGCAACTCGTCCTGGCCAGGAGCCATTGGATCGCCAAGTTCTGCAAAGCACGCATTCGACGCCGGAATCTTTGCGTTCAGGAAATTCTGCCGTGCCGTCGAAGACAGCGGAATCGTCTGTAGGTTGCCGTAACCATCCTGCTGAGCGGCGAGTGCTCCATGCGAGTACCCGTCGAACCACGACTGAATCTTGCACTGACCCAGAGGATTCTGGTAACACGGCTTCCAGTACAGACGAGGCGGCAATGTCGGCTGACATCCCTTGCCGCCAGCCAGAATGTTTTCGTATCCGGCTCGAAAGCCCTTGGCAAAGTGGTAAGGATGGTCCAGGTCATCGTAGCACCATGACCATTCTCCCCAGGCCTTGCACGCCAGAATCTCGTTGCGGCAGGTCATTTCCTTCTCAAGAACCATGTCTGAGATCGAAGTGCAGCCTGCTGCTGAAAACAGCATCATGGCAAGGGCGGCAAGTGAAAGTTTCTTGATCATGTTGGTCAGTCTCCGTACTGTCGTCTGCTGATCCGAAAGCCGTGTGTGCAGAATTCTGCAGGATTTGAATGAGTGTCTCGTACACGCAGAGACAAACTATGATTCTGAATTCAGGCTGGGTGCCGGAACAACCTGTGGCGTGTCCGACGTCTGACGGCTCAAGGCCGATTGAGCGGCCTCACGAACGTTCGGATCGGCATCCGCATCCGCCAGTTCCTGAAGTCGAGTGAGCGTGCTGCTTTCCAGCGAAGCGAAGTCGCCGAGCGTTACGGCTGCGGTCGCTCGCACGTTTGATTCTGCACTTCCAAGCAGTTCGTTCAGAGCAGTCCGACAGGATGATTCCTGTTCCGTCCCGACAAAATTTCTCAACTGCGATGCTGCCTGAATCTGGATTTCACTGTCGCCACCAGTACAGAGGGAAAGCAGACAGTTCACCGTTTGCTGATTCGCTTCTTCACGTTCAATCTGTGAATCACAAAGTGCGATCAGTATCTCGGGATCAGACTGGTTACTCTGATGCTGAACCAAGGCATCGCGGACGAGTGTGTTGGCCGGATCGCAGTCTCCCAGCAGCGTTGCTGCCAGCGACTTTGTTTCGACACCGTCGCCGCTGTTCAGCGCTTCCAGCAGCATCTCGACATGGTTGTCCGGTCGTTCCAAAGCGACCAGGATATCGTCGCTGTTGATTGCACGCTGCTGACTGCTGCGCCAGCCCTGATTTCCACCGGAAGTCAGCTCGATCCGTGGCGTTGCGTCCGCCTCGATCGAAGCGATTGGCACAACGGAATTTTCGTGCTCGGGCACGCATGCCGGAGACTGAAGCTGCTCAGTCGCGGAGACCTCGCTGGAAGTCACCTCGCCGGATGTCGCCGCAGGTGACGCCCCTGACGTGGTGTTCACTTGCCTGCGAACCTGCTGAATGCGTGACTTCGGAGGACTGACAATGTCCGCCATCGCGATCGCGTCGGCAGATCCTGTTGCATTAAACTGCTGTTCGCTCCGGCGTTCTGCAAGCTGCTGCAACTGATTGCGGATATCAGGATCCTGCGGGCGATTCCTGAGTGCCTTGCGGTACATTGCCTCAGCATTGTCGTAGCGTCCCTGATTCTCAAAGACGCGTCCGATCGCTGCAAAACGATCTGCATCGCCGCGATTCTCCCGATTCGCCGGGCGAGAATCGCTGACGACAGCGGAGATCGCTGAACAGCCAACGCCGGACGCTGACAGGACGCTCCCCAGAAGCAGCACAAGCGGCTGACTGAATTTCATCTGAATCCCCCTTTCGATCGCCACCGGTTCCTCTCGGAAGCAGCACTGGATCGACGTACGCCCTACGGAATGAACCGTGATGAACGGGTCCGTTGTCAGCCACGACAACAAACCCTGGATGGACCGGTTAACCGAGCCACCCCCTACCATCGCCAATCGCATTGCAATGGTCTTTACCCCATTCATTCATCGGATCGTTATCCCAGGCAACATTGGTGTTTTTCGGAGAATTCGCGGGACCGCCACAACCGCACGCTTCTTACTCAAATGTTGCGATCCGGGAAAAAAACGATTCAAGTCCCTCTCCGGTCGAATTCCGCCGCACTCAAGCTCAAGATGTGACGGTTGATTGAAGATTGGCGATTGAAGATTGCAGATTGCCCGGCCGCTCCAGTACTGAATCAAAATGCTCACGACCCTCGGACTGACATCGATCGCTGCCGCAGCAAGTGCCATCTGGCTGGCCGTTCGCATTCGATCAATGGTGAGCGTATGGACCGCCTGCCAGGCGTGGAGCTGGATGATCGCGGCCTTGCTTGCCGTGCTGTTGCACGCAGTTCTCTCATTGCCCCTGCTGGATATGAGTGGAGCGGTTACATCGGCCGCCGCGTATTTTGCAACCACAATGCTGCTCACTCCGCTGGTGACTCTGCTTGGAGCCCGTCGACCAGGGATCGCCGCGTGGCATTGGTTTGTTGTGCTGCCAATGTTCATCGTGTTGCAATGGCCTGCGATCAGTCAGTTGCTCGGCAGTCATGGGCGCGCCCCCATAGAACTCAGCGCGCCCGCCACATTGGGAGTTGTCGTGGTGCTCGTGATGAGCGCCGGAACTCTGCTGGGGACGAGTTCTACCGGCGTCGCGTTGGTGTATTCGACCGGCATCCTGATTCTGCTCACTTCAGCCACCGGCCACAAATCGGCACAGTTTCCCGTGACGGCATTCGCGTCGATTCTGATTCTGACTGCGACCTGGATCGCCTGTCGGAACCTTGACCACCTCGTAAATCAACTTCGCAGCGCGACGACGACAGCGCAACGAACGCAGGCTGTCGGCGAATTGTTCAGCAGTCTTTATGGTCTTGCATGGACGCGCCGCGTGCAGGATCGCATCAATCAGTTCGCTCCGCGCGAACAATGGACCGTGCAGTTGACTGGCACGGGCTTCAAACGTCTCGACGGCGGTACGCCGACCGATGACGAACTGCAGCGACCGCTGGAGGCGTTCATCTGGGTTCTGACGCGCTTCGCGGACGAGGGTTGGCTGAGACGAGTTCTGTACCCTGAAAATCCTTCCGACCCGACGAATCCGCACGACCCAGCCATCCCAACCAATTGATTCCTGCGGCACCGAAAGCAGGCTTTCCGCAACGGGATGAACACATCACGGCAGCCCGATCGATGCGGATGTTGCATCTTTACAACAACGGATAAGTCCCCGTCCGCGCTGACACTATGTCCGGGCGTCCGATATTCCCGTCCGGCACCGCAAACCATGAACAACCTCACAGCCGACGTCAACATGCAGCATCGTTCACGCATTCATGGAGCCGTGCCCCGACCTCACGCCGCTGGCGTGGCGCTGCACTGCCGCATGCATGGCTGCCGACAAATGCGTTCAGGTTTTCGATGCGATTCAGTCGGTCGGAGGCCATCCGCGTGAAGGGGCTCATTTTCACCTGGCTGCTGACAGGCATCGGTATCTCGACGTCCTGCATCAATCCGTACAACGGGTTTCTGGTCTACGTCGCCCTCGCAATTCTGCGCCCGGACAGTCTGTGGAGCAGCCATATCGCGGAAGGCCGATTCAGCTTCTATGTCGCCTCCGCCATGCTGCTCAACTGGTTTGTGCGCTGCTGCGGTAACTGGAATCTTGGTCCGTCGCGGCGGATCACACTGCTGTTTGTGGGCTATTGGCTATGGAGCGTTTTTCTGTCGTTCCGCGCCGACAGTCCGCCACATGCGTGGTACTTCGTTGAACAACAGGCCAAGATTCTATTGCCGTTCCTGGTTGGTATCACCACCGTTCGCACGGCCGCTGACCTGCGAAAACTCGCATGGGTCATCGTTGTCTGTCAGGGATATGTCGCCTTCGAACTGAACCGCTGGTACTTCAGCGGATTCAACTATCTCTGGGAAATCGGCTTTGCAAGTCTCGACAATAACTCAATGGCGATCGGTCTGGTGACCGCCCTCGGAGTCGCCTTCTTCCTGTTCTTCTATGAAACCAGCTACCTGCGCCGCTTCCTCATCACCGCCTGCGCCGCATTCATTGGTCACGCGATTCTGTTCTCGTTCTCCCGCGGTGCGATGCTGGCCACGGTCATCTTTGCCGTCGTCTCGTTCTTCATTATTCGCAAGACCACGCTGCACTACACGGTTTTCGGAGTCGGACTGGTGATGGCCGTCCTGCTGGCCGGGCCGCAGGTGCGCGAACGATTCCTTGAATCGTTTGCGCAGGAAAACGGCGTCCGCGAAGCATCCGCCCAGAGCCGCCTGGACCTATGGCGAGACTGTGCCATCCTGCTGGCCCGCGATCCGATCATGGGCTGCGGTCCGGACCACTGGCCCCTGCATGCGCACGAATTCGGCTGGCCGGCCGGCAAAGAAGCGCACAGTCTGTGGGTTCAGACGGCGGTGGAACTCGGCATCCCCGGCATCCTGATGTACATGGGATTTTTTCTGACCGCCATCTGGCGCTGCTGGCTCTTGTTACAACGGACAAAAAATGATCCGGATGCCTGGTTCGCGGACTCGGCACGCATGACCATTGCCTCATTGGCCGGCTTCATGGTGGCGGCACAATTCGTGAGCCTCGAAGCGCTGGAAATCCCCTACTACGTCGTCTTGCTGGGCGCAGGCTCCATCACCATTCAGCATCGTCTGGCGCTGGCGTCCACTGCCGCCACAACAGCATACGGTGAATTGTCGGCGGACGAAACTGCAGACGCCGACTCTACGAGAAACATCGAAACAGTCATTGCCGATCACAGCGAATCCGTCCAGGAAATCTCGTTCCACGAGACACCTGAGTTCACCGTCGATGCACGCTCCCAATCAGCCGACTGGCGCGACGCCATCGACCGCCTGCCGCAGAAACTCGACGGCGTTGAGCATCCTCTGGTGATGAATTAGTGC
>JAYTAK010000649.1:0-3718 GCA_043737515.1 Candidatus Kuenenia sp.
CAACGCTGCCGCTGTCGCTCGGAATCGCCTTCATTGCGATGTACATAATGGGCGTCGACAGCAACATCATGTCACTGGCTGGCATCGCCATCGCCATCGGTGACGTGGCCGACATGGGCATCATCATGACCGAGAACATCTATCGGCGATTGGCCAAAGAACCGGAACGTCCTTACGAGGAAGTGATTCACGAGGCGGCCACTGAAGTCGGAAGCCCGATTGTCACTGCCGTGTCGAATACGATCATCTCGTTTATTCCGGTGTTCGCTCTGACCGGTCAGGAAGGCAAGCTCTTCCAGCCATTGGCTTACACCAAAACATTCGCAATCGGCGGATCGGTGTTTCTGGCACTGACTGTGGTGCCTGTGTTGTGTTACTACCTGTTCAAACGGACTCGCTGGTCGCAATGAAAGTCACTGCTCATTGGCGGTGTGCTTGGGCTGATCGCCATTATTCCGGTCTATGCAGCCTTGCATGCAGTCCTGGGAACTAACAGCAGGTGGAGCGGTTGGCCAACTGCCATCGGGATCAGTTTGATGATCGCCGCTGCTGTCTATCGCATGGGCCGTGAACAATTGCTTCCGGAGGAAAAGAACGTCGTTTCGCGAGGCGTCCAGCGTGTGTTCCACCCATTACTCGTGTGGACTCTGGACCACAAGCGAACCTTTCTGCTGATCCCGCTTTCAATCATCCTCTTGGGTGCGCTCGTATGGCTCGGGTTCGCGCGCCTTGCCTACCCGGTTTCCGCGACGCTGAATCTGACGGGGTTGGATATCACCAAGAATTCCGCATGGAGCCGATTGGACCAGGTCTTCCCGGGAATTGGACGGGAATTCATGCCGCCGCTGAATGAGGGTTCGCTGCTCTTCATGCCCTCGCTGCTGCCGTCGGCCTCATTGACGGAGGCGAAGGAAGTGATCGCCCGGCAGGACATCGCCATTCAATCCGTTCCGGAGGTGAAGAGCGTGGTCGGCAAGGTCGGCCGCGTCGAGTCGGCACTCGATCCCGCGCCCATCGGAATGTTTGAGACGATCGTGATCCTGAAGCCAGAAACGGAATGGCGACGAGTGCATCAAGAACGCTGGCACACCGGAGTCGGATGGTTGAATTGGGGTCGGCTGGTGCGGGCCTACTTTTGGCCCGAGGAGCGTAGGATCACCAAGCAGGAAATTCTACAGGAACTTGAAACCAAGACCGCGATTTCTGGCGTTCTGCCGACGTGGTTGCAGCCGATTCAGACTCGACTGGTGATGTTGCAGTCGGGCTTTCGGGCCATGATGGGCGTGAAAATCTTCGGTGCCGACCCGCTGGAAATCGAACGCATCGGCTTGCAGATGGAAGTGCTGCTGCAAAAGGTGCCGGGGGCCGTTGACGTCGTTTCCGACCGTATCGTGGGCAAGCCATACATCGAATATGAGATCGACCGCGCCAAGATCGCGCGTTACGGCGTCCATATCCGCGATGTGCAGGACGTGATCGAGGTCGCAATCGGCGGAATGAACATCACGACTACGGTCGAAGGCCGCGAGCGATATCCGATGCGCGTTCGCTATCTGCGCGAGTTACGTGAACGGTTCGACGACCTCGAACACATCCTGGTCTCGACCTCCAGCGGAGCGCACATTCCGATCGGTCAGGTTGCGAAAATTCGCTACACGACAGGCCCGCAGGCACTGAAGAGTGAGAATGGATTGCTGGTCGGCTATGTCACGTTGAACACGCGGGACCGCGATGAAGTCAGCGTTGTTGAAGATGCCGAACGGCTGTTGCAGTCCGAGCGATGCACTAGCGACGAGCTGATCGCGGCCGACAAGCCGGAAGAAGCGACGCTCGTGCTGCCGCCCGGTTACTACTGGAAATGGGGCGGCCAGTTCGAGAACCAGCAGCGCGCGACAAAGCGGTTGTCGCTGCTCGTTCCGGTCGTGCTGTTCGCCATGTTCGTGATGATCTACCTGGGATTGGGCAAGTGGTGGCTGGCCTTCGTCGTGTTCTTCGGGATTCTGGTCTCCGCGTCAGGCGGTTTCGCGCTGCTGCTGTTTTATGGCGCGAATCTGAGCGTCGCCGTGTGGGTCGGCTTCATCGTGCTGTTCGGCGTTGCCGACGATGCCAGTGTGGTCATCCTCAGCTTCCTGGAGAACGCGTTCCGCGACCGGCATCCAAACAGCGTCCCGGAAATCCGCGACCTCGTGATCGAGGCCACGCTGAAACGAGTCCGGCCGATGCTCATGTCCACCGCGACGACGGTCATCGGTCTGATGCCCATCTTCCTCACTCACGGGCGCGGCTCGGACGTGATGCAGCCAATGGCCATCCCCAGTGTGGGAGGCATGGGTGTGCAACTCATCACGTTCCTGGTCGCGCCGTGCCTGTACTGCCTGGTCAAGGAGTGGCAATTCCGCCGTGCCAGTTCTGCCGCAACTCAAGCCGACGAAGTCGCGGCGGGGTAGTGACGTCAACCATACAGGAGCATGACCATGAACGAATCGAAATCCGTGACCAAAGACCCCATCTGCGGAATGACCGTGGACGAAGCCACCGCTCTCCACGTCGAAAGAGATGGAAAGACGTTCTACTTTTGCAGCGAGCACTGTCGGAAGACCTTTCTCTCAACGGCCTCCACTGCGAAACACGAAGAGATGCCGCCGGGAAAAACCATCTACACGTGTCCGATGCACCCGGAAGTGCAGCAGGACCATCCCGGCCCTTGCCCCAAGTGCGACATGGCGCTGGAACCACAATCGGTGACAGCAAGTACGGATGGCGAGGAAAACGTCGAGCTGCGCGATATGACGAAGCGATTCTGGATCGGTGCCGCGCTGACGTTGCCGGTGTTTCTCCTGGCGATGGCCCACTTGATCCCGGCACTGGCCAGGCAATCTTGGGCGGATAGCCACGTTTCACGCTGGATTCAACTTGCGTTCACCACGCCCGTGGTTTGGTGGGCGGGTTGGCCGTTTATCCAACGGGGCTGGCGCTCTGTCGTGACGCGTCACCTGAACATGTTCACGTTGATCGCCATTGGCGTGGGCGCAGCGTTCGTTTTTAGCGCCGTGGGAATGCTTATGCCCAACCTTTTCCCACACTCCATGCAACACGAGGGCAAGGTTGCCATCTACTTTGAGGCCGCAGCGGTCATTGTCGTGCTGGTGCTCCTCGGACAGGTGCTCGAACTCCGAGCCCGCAGCCGCACCGGTAGCGCCATTAAAGCGTTGCTCAATTTAGCACCACCCACGGCTCGTCAAGTTGCACCGGAAGGCGATCACGAAGTGCCGCTCGACCAGGTGAAAGTTGGTGACTCGTTGCGCGTCGTTCCAGGTGACAAGGTGCCCGTGGATGGCGAGGTGGTCGAAGGTCACTCCAGCGTGGAAGAGTCCATGATTACCGCCGAACCGCTGCCGGTGGAAAAGGCCGTCGGCGACAAAGTGACGGGCGGCACGGTCAATGGCGCTGGTAGTTTCGTGATGCGCGCCGAGCGAGTGGGTAGCGATACGTTGCTCGGGCAGATCGTGAACATGGTTGCCGAAGCCCAGCGCAGCCGCGCGCCCATTCAAGGTCTCGCCGACAAGGTCGCTGGGATCTTCGTGCCGGCGGTGCTGGCCGTTTCGGTACTCACCTTCATCAACGGTTGTCGCCGACTCGCAATCTGAACTGTCTGTTTGGGAAAATCCGCGTGTGGCGCTGGCTCTACGAATCCTGCGACGGGCTGAGCCTGCCGAGC
>JAYTAK010000650.1:0-8447 GCA_043737515.1 Candidatus Kuenenia sp.
CAAAGCCGCGAGCGAAGATCAGGTGATGCTCGACAATGCGTTGGGGCAGATCGAGAAGATGTTCGGCAAGGGAGCGATCATGAAACTCGATCCCAACGAAAACTCCGGAGGGTTCCCTGGTATTTCGGGAGGTGCTCTGTCGCTGGACCTGGCGCTCGGCGGTCGCGGATTTCCGCGCGGTCGAATCATTGAACTCTTCGGCCCCGAATCCAGCGGCAAGACCACGCTCGCGCTGCATGCCATTGCATCGGCTCAGAAGGAAGGCGGCATCGCGGCATTCGTGGACGCCGAACATGCACTGGACCCTCAATGGGCGCGGAAGCTGGGGGTGAATCTCGACGAGCTGCTGGTGAGCCAGCCATCGTACGGTGAAGAAGCGCTGCAGATCACCGAAATGCTGATCAAGTCAAATTCGGTCGATATCATCGTGATCGACTCGGTTGCTGCACTGGTTCCAAAAGCGGAACTCGACGGCGAAATCGGCGACACGCACGTCGGTCTGCAGGCGAGGATGATGAGTCAGGCCATGCGAAAGCTGACGGGCGTGATTTCGAAAGCCAAGGCCACCGTGATCTTCATCAATCAGATTCGTGAAAAGATCGGCGTGATGTTCGGCAGCCCGGAAACAACTCCCGGCGGGCGCGCTCTGAAGTTTTACAGTTCGTGCCGAGTCGATGTGCGACGCATCAGTTCGCTCAAGGAAGGCGAAACGCAGATCGGGATCCGGATGCGTGCCAAGATTGTGAAGAACAAAGTCGCACCGCCGTTTCGCATCGCGGAATTCGACATGTACAACACCTGCGGCATCAGCTACGAAGCCGACCTTGTGGATCTGGCTGTGGAAAACAAGATCATCGATCGCAGCGGAAGCTGGTTCAGCTACGGCAGCACCAAACTGGGACAAGGCCGCGACAGGGCGCGCGTGTACCTCGAAGAAAACCCCGCGATCGTCGCAGAAATCCGGGCGAAGATTCTGGATCTGAAGCACATCACATCCGGTGTCGTCGAAGCCCCGGAAGAACCAGTCGCCATTCCAGAGGAATAGCTACGACTGCTGTACCGAACAAGTATGTAGGATGGACATTCATGTCCGTCGCACGGCCATGAGTCACTGTCGAAGCGAAGGCTATGGTGCCTCAACAGCCGTTCGACAATGCGGCTGTGTCTGGCCAGAACCTCGGACATGAATGTCCAAGCTACAGGAATCGCAGCCCTGGAACGAGCCTAAAGAACTCGGCCTGTCTCCATATCACACTCCGGATTTGGCCATACGGCGTTAAACTTTCGCGGCAGGACACCGCGAAACCGCGACTGCAATTGGACAGAATGACCTCATGTCCGCCGCATGGCAACGACCGGATCCAGTCTGGCCGCGCGCCAGGCGGGCAACAGGCTGGCGGTGACGCAGAGCGTGATGGAAATCAGCACAATCAACAGCGCTGGCAGCAGGCTGAATTGAAACAGGTTGCCCGCGAGTTCCGTCTGCATTCTGGATTCGACGTACATCTTCAACAACGATTGACCGAGAAACCCGATCAGCAGACTGAGCAGAATGGCGATCGTCGCACCGATTCCTCCCAGGATCGCTCCTTCGGCAATCATGAGTTTGAGAAGATGCGAATCCCGCGCGCCGATGGATTTCATGATGCCGAATTCCGGAGTACGTTCGACGACAGAAATGATCAGCGTATTGGAAATCCCGACAGCAGCGGTCAGCAGAATGGCAGTCGCGATGCCGTAGACAATCCAGGTACTGCGGTCGATCTGGTAATCAATGTTGTCCAGAATGGCCAACGAGGATTGAGGTTCGAAGTGTTGCGATTCGAGTGCTGCGGTGACTTCACGCAAATGAGCTGAACTGTCCACCGTGACGGTGGCATTGTAGAACGAATCGACGTCCGGCCTGCTCAGATAGATCTCGGTTGCTACGTCCGGATGAATCTGAAGTCCGAAACGCTCGCTGTGGAACCACTGGCGAAACATGGTGGCCACGGGATCTTCGCTGCCGGAATGGACAATTCCCCGCACGATGAATTTTCGCGTCACGACCAGCTCCGGCACTGCATCGCCTGTCTGCAACCCGCTGCCAATGAGGTCGCGAAGTTGTTGCTTCTGTTCTTCGGACAACGACGTCTTGTCCAGATCACCGATCAGTTGCAGCAGCGTCTGCAGGAATTGCGTCTGCTTCTGGATTTCGTCGATCTCCCGTCCCCTCCAATTTTCGACGAGCATGCTGTAGATATTGGCGACGCGATTTTTGGCGACGCGATATTCGATGGTGAGCGGTTGTCCGATCAGTTTGGGCAGATCGGCATCATTCCGAAACCCCATTTGCCATGCCTGAAATTCATCAACCAGAACTCCTTCGTGATCGCTGACATCGGGCAACGCACCGGCCAGCAGACTGTCCTTCAATGCAGCCGTATGAATATTAAACCCACTGATTCCGCTGGCGAGAGGCTCGCCATCTGTCTTGATCACACATGAGGTCGTCGCTTGGGGGATGACCGCCAGAACGTGCGGAATCTCACGCATCGAATCCAGATCCTGAGGTGTGATCTCGTTTCGTCGATCGTCGTCATACCTGTCCTGTTTCCACTTGCCGATCAAAGCCGCCCTGAGGCGTTTTCGCCGAGCGTCGCTGACTTCCGCATCGACGACGATTTCGCTTTCCGGAGGTTCCTCACGTACGCCACCATAAGGAAAGATGTGAATCTGCCGCACGAAATCCGCCGAATCGAACAACGTATGAATTGCCGAGCGGACTCCCGATGCACCACCGGCCGTCATCAGCAGGACAATACAGCCGATGACGATCCCGTTGAGATTGAGGAGCGTCCTCATCCGACGGTGCCAGAGATTGTGCACAGCCATGCGCAGGACATCAGAGATTCTCATGGCTGTGAACCTCCGTCAGCGATCCGTCCGACATCCGAAACTGCCGCTCGCTGCATGTTCTGGCGACCTGCGCATCGTGTGTGACAATCACAGATGTTGCTCCGAATTCACCACACAGCGTCATCAACAGCCGCATCACTTCCTCGGCGGTATGGGAATCCAGATTGCCTGTCGGTTCGTCGGCCAGAATAACTCTGGGATTATTGACCAGAGCCCGCGCGATGGCGACTCGCTGTTGTTCTCCGCCGGAGAGCTGATACGGCAGATGATTGCGTCGCGGCAACAGTCCGACTTTTGCAAGCCACTCGTCAGCAATCCGACGGCGATCCGTTGGCGACACCCCCGCGAGGATCAACGGCAGTTCGACATTTTGAAAAGCCGTGCGCTGAGGAATCAACTGAAACGCCTGGAAAATGACACCTATCGTCTTCAGTCGATACTCGGCCATCTGAATGCGACTCAATTGATCCAACTGCTTGTCGTACACCGTCAGAGTTCCTGCAGTGGGCCGATCAAGTCCGGCCAGCAGATTCAACAGCGTGGACTTGCCCGATCCGCTGCGTCCGATAATGGCAATCTTCTCACCCTGCTGCACCGAGAGCGTAATACCCGAGACCGCGTCAATACAACTCTGTCCGAGGCGGTAACTGCGTGTGAGTTGTGATGCGTGGATCATTGCAATGCGAATACAGTGGCCACTGAGAATTCCTGAAATGCAATGATCGTGGTGAATCGTGATTCAGATTGCAAGTAGCTGTCAGAATTCGGGTTCTTTTCGCTTTTTGTCTCGGTTGTGTTCGCGTCAGAATCCGATTCGTCGAAAATTGACTTCCTTGCGTGTCACGATTCCCCAACTCATCGACGACATGGGGCTGATCAGGAGACCTCGAACCATTCCGGCCTGCTCCACGGGCTGATACTTCCATCTGCATACACCGTTCTTACCCAGATGAGGTAAAATTCGGGGGGGATACTTCTGGTCAAACGGTACGAAGTCTGTAGGACATTAAGGTCACGCACGACGACCACTCCTTGGCTGTCAGCGATCCACACGTCGTAATGGTCTGCATCAAGAACATTCGTCCAACGGACCGAAAGGTCGAGATTGCCGTATTCAATTTCGGGCGGGCCTTCATAAATCACAAACGGAGTCCGTGGACCGATTACCTGGAAACGTTCCAAATTCCAGGTACCGCGGAAACCGCTTGCGGCATTCGGAATGACCCACAACTCATAGTCACCAAGGGGTAGCTTTGGCGAAATGTAACTGGTCGCTTCAATGCCTCTCACGGCAAACTGTACATGTTTGGTTCTGGCGGTGCGAACAACCACATCGTAGCTGACCGCGCCAAGGACGTGTGTCCATTGAAGTTTGGGCGTGGTATCGCTTGTTATTGTGGTCGGCAGAGTTGGGGTCGGCAGCAGAATCTCTGGCCAGGGCCGACTAACATAGGCCAGTGGCTGTGACCAGTCGCTTTCGATTCCGTCTGCGGACACCGCTCGAACAGCAATCGTTAACCTTCCGAGCGGAAAGCCTGCAAGGTTCATCGACAACTCCGAAGGATTCGTTTCCATCAATGTCACTGCAGAAGTATCTGAGTCAATCGCTCGGATTTGGTATTTTTGAACTCCCGGAACCCCTTCCCATCGAAAGACTGCATCGTATAGCCAAGCGTTTGGCGTATTTTTCGCAGTCAAAGTCCAGGCGGATGACCATTGGCCAGTTGTGCCATCGGCTGCGACAGGGCGGATCCAGATTCGATATTTCCCTTGTGTCGAAAGCATTATTGCGATTGGCCATTCAACGCTATACCGCTTTTGGGCAATTGCCGAAGATGCAACCCCTGGCTCAGGATCATCAATCCAAACATCGACCGACACCGCTCCTGTTATTTCCGGAATCGGCAGAATGAAGTTTTCGTACGCCCGTATCTCGGATATGTTTGTCGAAATATTTGCGATTGCTCCAGACGCAAAACTGCGTGCCGGTGACCAAAGCCCGTGGCTGCTGTCTGCTGCGACCGGGCGTATCCATGCTTGGTAGTTTCCGGGTGCCAGGTCGGTGTCCGGCGTGAAGACTGTGTGTTCTCCAACGACGTTCGTAGTGCCTCGAACTGCTCCGGACGGAAGCGTACGGATCCAGACTTCGTATGACGCTGCTCCTGGAATCGCTGTCCATTCGAGATTTGGGCGGTGCGTGAACTCATTTGACACCTGAACGATCAGGGTGGTCGTCTTCACGGCAAAGATATCTGCTTTTGACCATTGGCCGAGTGTCCCGTCTGCCGCAACTCCACGCACTTGAAATCGGTAGCTGGCATCCGCCAGATCGGAGCTCGGAACGAAGGTGGTCAGGGGGTCTGATGTCCGAATCTTAACCAGCGGTGTCAACGGAGTTCGTGTGTCATTCAGCCAGATGTCGTACTTTGCTGCACCGGGCAACGCTTGCCATGAAAGCGTTGGGCGTGTCGGAATTCCATCGGGGGTTTCATTCACAGTGACCGGGCCGTTGATCGTGAAAGCGAGACTTTGTGACCAGGCAGATGTTCCAACCTCATTCTTGGCTCGCACATAGAATTCGTAACGACCGATCCCGAACTCTTCCGGTAGCGTGTACCCGGTCGTCGAATTGTTCACCGCATTCAGCAGCGTCATGCCTGTGGTTAGATTGCGGAGCCAAATCTCGTACCCAGTAGCTCTGTCATTACCATTCCACAGGATTACTGCCTGAGGAATGTAGTGTGATACACCGACATATTGGAGGACAGGAACGGACGGTATTTCAATGTTTGGAACGGCGTTGAGCAACGACAGGACGAAGACACTCTCGCTTAGCGCACGAGTGGTACCGTAGTTTGGTGCCCCAATCGCCAGTTCAGCGGTGCCATCTCCATTCAAGTCTCCCAGCAGGGATATCGAACTCCGTGTCAAAGTCGAATTCTCGAAACCCGTCGCTCCAGTAACTCCGCTGCCAATCCTGCTGTATGACCTCATTGTTCCATCGGGATTCAGGTAAGCGAGTACAAGCCACCCCTCGTCTCTTGAGTTGCCGTACACGCCATCCACGGCAAAGACAATGTCATTCACTCCGTCACCATTGACATCGCCCGGAGCGGCAACACCATTGATGACTGATGTTCTGTCGGAGTGATTTGATCCTAGAGGACTACTCAGCACCCGATAACTCTTTATCGTGCCATCGGCGTTCAGTCTTAGCATTTGAAGGGAGCTTTCGGCTGAATACCAGCTGTAATAGCGATGCGCCATCGCGGCCACCGCCAGATCCACTACACCATCGCCGTCAAGATCTCCAAGGTTGGTGATGCTTAAACCAAAGTACTCATGGTCTTGTACTGTCGGATTCCACGAGGCGGAGTTCTGGATTTTCGTAAAGCTCTTCACGGTTCCATCGGTCTGCAGCTTAAGAATATGAATCTCACCACGATCGACACCCCCGGCATCAGCGAACGGCGCTCCGACAACGATATCCACGACGCCGTCACCATCGAAATCTCCCAGTGGTGCGACGATGCCAAACCCATCTTCGTCGCCCAGTGTCGGCCCACCATTTATCGAACTGGCAATCTTGTTGTTGCCCTTTGCAGTTCCGTCGGCATTGAGTTGAATAATGTAAACCGCGCCGCGATTGAGTCCACCGGTATCGTCTCCAGTGGCACCCACAGCCAGATCCACGACGCCGTCGCCGTTGACATCGCCGAGCGATGCGATAGAAACTCCGAAACCGTCAGCATCCGCCAGCGCGGGACCGCCATTGAGTTCGTGAGCGATCTTAACGGTCTTCTTTGCTGTGCCGTCAGAGTTCAGAAACATGATCTGCACGGCTCCGCGATGCGAACCGCCCTCATCGTCCTGCGGAGCACCAATCGCCATGTCGGTCACGCCATCGCCATCCAAATCTCCGATGGCAGCCGATGCGGCACCGAATAAATCGCTGCCAGTCGTAACCGGTCCGCCATTGATTTCGTTTCCGATCCTGACTGACTTAGTGACCTCAACCGGCTGCCGGACACGATTCTGCATTACAAACTGATAATCTTCGACTTCGCCATCTGCCGCTGCTCCCGTGGAACTGGCAGCGGCGACATCCGTGCTCAGACGAAAGCGGGCGTAGGTTTTTCCTGCGGAGCCGGCAGGAGCGGTTGGAAATGTCAACGTGAAGCGTTCGTTGATCGACTCGGACTGGACGGTAATACTTGCCCGCTCGGTGGCGTTTTCGAAGATGCCGTTGTGATTGAAATCGATCCAGCCGTAGAGCGTGGCAGCTTTGCCAGTCTTGTTGGTCGCGGACAAAGTGATTCCTGGATCTGCGCCAACAGTGCCGTTGAGATCCATGGAATTCAGCACGCCATCTTCGTCGTCTCGGCCTCCGGCGGTGAACTGGTCATCAAGTCCAGCCGTGACGCTTTGACTTGTGCCCGGATCGGCATCAACACTCGCTCCCAGAAACAGGTTCGTCTGTGACGAACTCAACTGGTGTCGCGGGCCGTTTCTGGCCAGGCGAGTCTGATAGTCCTGCACTGCTGTGCCTGCCGTGGAATCCGGTGCGTCCCCGAAATCAAATGCCAGAAGTGCGCGAGTTTCCAGACTCTCCACCTGCCCGACTTCGGCGGCTACGGTATGAAGTGATCGCCGTCGCGACCGGTACGGCTTCCTGCCAAATGCGAAGGACAGTTTTTTCACGATGCCAATCCTTTGGAGAATGCTCTTTCAGCACTCACGTACGTCAACTCTGTTCAAGAATCCTGACACGTCAGGCAAACCAGGGCCGCTTTCCGTCTGGGAATCTTCTGGCCTCACCATCATGCGACGCTCGCAACGCCGGGTCATTCCCGCCTCCCGCTGTCGCGTCGAGCCGAAGTGTGGGCCAGCGATCGAATTCCTGCAATACCGGACCGAGAATGCAGGGTGGGCCTGGGCTGTTGAAAATCTGGAATAGTCGGTCGTTTCGGTTCACATGGGAATTGGTGCGCTAATTCTGGAGAGCGAGTCGGCGTTTCGAGAGGAAGGTTTGCCCAAGGTTTTGCGTTATCCAATGCTGCACTTTTTTGCCGGGGACAGATACCAACGCCTCTTAGATTGTTTCAGGAGTCAGTGTTCCGATGAGGGCACCGAAGGCGGGAAGGAGACCCGTAAAGCCGCTTTTGTCAAAATCGCCTTCGAATGAATCCAGTTTCCCCAACGACGTTTCCAGAGGCTCGCCGCTGCCGGGAAGGCGTTCGCCGGGAGCAACCGATGCGGATTCCTCCGCAATGAACTTCAATAACTGATCTTTCAGTTCACGGCCGGCAATTGTCTGCACTTGTGGCTGGACACGCAGCGCCACCTGAAATGCGGACGACCGGGAATACCCATGACGACGGATTTCATCGACCGACGCTTCAAGCAAAGACTGGTATTCGGACCACAGAGCCAGATCATGGCGAAACTCCCGGAGCCAGCCGTACTTCTCTTCCAGTCGCTCGGCCGTGCCATGTCGCAACACGGTGTCCGGTTGTCGGTCGAGCACTGACAGAATCGCTCTGCCCCAG
>JAYTAK010000651.1:0-3718 GCA_043737515.1 Candidatus Kuenenia sp.
CAGATCGAGCAGATTCGAAAGGACATCGAAGGCGACGTCGCACGGGCGGCTCGGGATCGCGCCCGCTATGTCGTCGCGGCGCTGTTGCTCATGCAGGCGCGGCAGAAGCCGACGGATGCTGAGATTCGAGGCCGGGCGACAACTGCGGCCGAGCAATTGGTGAAATCCAGCGGCAACGATGAAATGCGTCTTCGGTCACGCCGACTGGTTGCTGAATCATTGCTCGACAGAAAGGACTTCAAAGGCTTCGATCTGTTGATGACATCAATGACATCGCTGGCGGAGAATGAGGCGCAACAGAGTGCCGTTGCGGCATTGAAAATTCGCGGTCTGTTGCGACGCGATCAGCCTTCCGCAGCATTGCAGCTCTGCCTGGATCTTGAAAAACAGGAGTTGCGATCTGAAGAACTCAGCATGCTGCGACTCGCTTCGTTGCTGCATCTGTTCGAACTGCTGCATCAACTTGAGGCTGCGGATCTCAGGCAAAAAATGGCCGACGAATTTCGACTGCTTCATCGGCGGTTGACTCCTGCAAGCAACGGCGTGTGGCAGGACTGTTGCGATCGGATTGCGTGGCGGTTCAGTCATGTGGAAAAGTTCGGTCCGGAAGCCGCCACGGCCGTCGAAAGTGTCGCCGATCTGATTGCGGCAGGCGATTTCGCGGCCGCCCGAAAATCGTTGCTGGAAATGCGGTCGTCGTTTGAACGAACCAGTCCACAGATCGCGGCCACATTGTCGCTGCAGGCCGGGGATCTGGCCATTCGCCTGAACGACTGGTCGGCCGCCGAGGCAGATCTTGATTCAGCCGTTGGTCTGTTCCGAACGGCGAAAATTCCCGAGCAGGAAGCGGCGTCAGACTTGTTGCGCATCTACGCGATGGGACGTCACTGGGACGCCGAAGCTTCTGCCCCGATCGAAATCCGCAATACGCTTGAGGCCGCGTATCGGACTGCATTGGAGCAGCATCTCACAGGGTATTCAGACTCAGCCACGACAGCGAAGGCACGTGAATGGCGCGCCATGTTGATCCGCGCCACGAATCCCGTCGCAGCGGCAGATGAGTTACTCGCGCTGTCACATGACGCTGCCAACGCGAAATCCCTGCTGCTGATTCAGGCCGGTGAGGTCCTGATTGAAGTGGCTTTTAGCTCGCACATTGCCGCGACGGTGATTGATGCCGATCGGCTGACAGCAGCAATCGCGGCCTGGAATCGTCGGGCGGAAGAATTGCTGGCAAAGCGCGATGAAACAACAACACGCCCTCAACTGAAAACGTGGGATCGTCCGGTGCTGGAGATTCAGCGACTGTTGTTTTCACTGCAGCGTCGCTGGACAGCTTCGGACGACTGGCAGAAACTGGCCGCAGACACTGCACGTCAGCTTGACGCGCTGGCCGCGTTCCAATCGCCAGTTGCGGCGGAAGGAAAATCAACTGGTGCTTTCCATGAGCAGCAGACTCAGATGACTGCCGCCATCGCCAACGGTCAGGCCATGATCGCACTCGCCGCCTGTCGACAGTTGCTGGGGTTCGACGCCATGCAGGAATCTCGCGGCATCCTGTTGGGGCAGACGCATGAGAAGCGACGTCAGATTGCCGGATTTCTCCTGCATCAGGCAAGCGAAACGACTGATCTGATTCCGGGTGACCCGCAGATCGGATTTTTGGTACTCGACCTGCTGCGTGAAGCCGGCGCCACGAAAATGACCGTCGATCGTCAGCTCGAACAACTTCCGATCCTGCTTGAGGCATCCAGAGTCGCCGACAACTTTCAGCGGTTCGATGCGTTGATTGTTGAACTCATAGCGAAGGCTCTCACCGATCAGCAGTTGCAGACGACGGCATCAATTCTGGAGCGTCGGACTGCGCTGAAATCTACGAACACCACGTCTTCAGAATCAACTGAGGCTTTCTGGCAATCGGTCCTCAAGCGGTCACGATCCGGCGAAGACCAGTGGCTTGAAGCCTCTCTGCAACTTGCCACAATCGCCGTGCAGAAGAAGAGTTTCCAGGACGCGCTGAAGGTACTCAACGTGATCGACGCATTGCACCCGGACTGGGGTACGTCTGAAAGAAAGATCCGCGCAGCCGCATTGAAGGCGCGTCTGGAGTCTGCCCAGTGATGACCCCCGTCCTGTCGTTTTCAGAAGTCGCGATTACCGGGAATGTCCGGCTCCTGCATGAATTCGCGGTCGAAGCCGATCGTTGCTGGGCTGCGGCATTGACTCGGATCGTGCCGATCCGTCTGTTGCGGGATCTGATCCTGCCAGCCACGAAACTCGCGTCGTGCAGCAGAGTCTACGATGCCGAACACCTGGCCGATGCGGGTTTCGAAAAGATCATTCTCACCGGTCGCGTCGTCGATGCAGAATCGCTGGGGCGACTTGGGAATGTCGCTCAACGAACTCAGATGATCGTTGTCATTGATCATTTCCGCCACGCGGAATTGCTGTCGCCGTGTGCGGTACAATCGAGCCGAGAAATTCAGGTACTGATTGAAATCGATCTCGGGCGACAGTCCACCGGAGTCCGTCCGGGACCAGATGCTTCATTGCTGGCGGCCGCTACGTCACTTCTGCCGGGTTTAAGAGTCATCGGTGTATTTGCTTCGGCAATGCATTGCGATCCGGAACACGATACTGGCGAAACTCAAGGCGACACTGCTTCGATTGTCACGATCGCCTCGCATGCGCTGCGGAGCATTCGCGACGTCAATGCAGAATGCGGTGAAGTCGTCGTCTCCGTCTCTTCATCGCGCTCGCCATTGATGCAGGACGCGCGGATCAGTTGTCTTGTCGTGAGCCCTTTCATCGATCTGACAGGACACTCCCAGAATGCCGTTCATCAACCGTGTGTCAGCGTGGTCGCCACCGTCATTTCACGCCCGACACTGGAGTGGTGTGTCATCAATGCGGGGACAAACGCACTCGGCGACGTATCCGACGTTTGCGTCTCCGCGCCGTCCGGAGCGACGGTTCATCATTCAACCTCCGAGACATCCACACTGCTGGTTTCCGGCGCGGCCTGCGACCTGCGCATCGGCGATCTGGTTCGCCTTGGCGTGCGTAACTTTGAACAAATTCAGCCGCAGGTCTGGTTCGCTTCGTGAAGAGAATTCAGGCGACATGGCGCAAGGTGGTCGATCATGGAAACTCAGCGGACGAGGGGTGGAATCGGAAGTGGAATCTCGAACGGGCTCCTTTGGAATTCACACTGGCCTCGTGCCAGGGGACAAAGGTTTGGCAACTAAAGCGGCAAGAACCCAGGAGCCCGCAATGGCGTGGACTTAAGGCGAGCGGGGGATGTAAATCCCCTGATTTGTTTGGTTCAACGACAAATGAAGTGCGCGTCACACATTGATCGCCATGAATGCGATTCATCCTGAAAGGATTGCAGAAATTAGCCGGTGGTTGCCGACAGGCGCACCACCGGTAAAGAAAGCGTAGTACCACGCATCCTGAAGGGATGCCAGAAGCGCGAATCTGGCACCCTTATCTGGGTGCTGAGGCAATTTTTTCAACGTATCCGGTGGTGGCGTTCTGCTTACCACCGGCTAATTTCTCGAACCGCTTCGCGGTAAAGCACACCATTCCCAACGACATCCTTCACATCACCATGCTGGCCATCGACATCACGCGCGCACTTAATTTGTCGGTGAACCCACTTTTTTGCGTGATCGTGACCATACAAGCGGCTAGATTTCCCGGAGACGAAGATTCC
>JAYTAK010000652.1:0-1534 GCA_043737515.1 Candidatus Kuenenia sp.
TTGTGTCAGCTTGAAAAGCTGCGATGTACCATTTTGGCAAACTCCCGCGAAGCGTCACGTCTTGTGGCCACGGAAATCGCGACGCTGATCCGAAGTCGCAAGGCCGCAGGAAAACCGGCTGTCCTGGGCCTGGCGACGGGCTCAACACCCACCAGTATCTATGCCGAACTCGTCCGTATGCACAAGGAAGAAGGTCTGTCGTTTGCCAACGTCGTGACGTTCAATCTCGACGAATACTATCCGATGCAGCCGGAAGACCTTCAAAGCTACATGCGGTTCATGAAGGAACACCTCTTCAATCATATCGATATCAAGCCCGAAAATATGCATGTGCCGGACGGGACCGTGGCCATTGAAAACATCGCCGACTATTGCCGCGACTACGAAGCAAAGATTGTCGCATCCGGCGGGATCGACATCCAACTGCTGGGCATCGGGCGCACCGGTCATATCGGCTTCAATGAACCTGGTTCCGATCAATCGACGCGCACGCGCATGATCACGCTCGACAGCGTTACGCGGATCGATGCGGCGAGTGATTTCTTCGGCGCGGAAAACGTCCCGCGGCGGGCGGTCACGATGGGTGTCGGCACGATTCTGGACGCGCGGAGAATCATCATCCTGGCGTTCGGCGAAAACAAATCGGGGATTATCGCCAAGACGGTTGAAGGGGAAGTCACTCCGGCCATCCCGGCGACGTTCCTGCAGCGACATCCCAACACGGACGTGCTGCTTGATGCGGCCGCGTCGGCGGCGCTGACACGGACGCGACTGCCGTGGCTGGTGAGCAACGTGCAGTGGGAACCTTCCATCATCCGCCGCGCTGTGATCTGGCTGTCGGAGAAGATGACGAAGTCGATTCTGAAGCTCACGGATTCGGACTACAACGAGGAAGGTCTGCAGGATCTGCTCGCTGAGTATGGTTCAGCGTATGAAATCAACCTGACCGTCTTTCGTCATCTGCAAAGCACGATCATCGGCTGGCCTGCCGGTAAACCAGCCCACAAGAAACGCCCTGGAGATCGCCCGCAACCGTTTGATCATATCTTCCCGAAGCGGATTCTCTGTTTTTCGCCGCATCCGGATGACGACGTCATTTCCATGGGCGGCACGCTGATTCGCCTGGCGGCTCAGGGGCACGACGTCCACATTGCCTATCAGACGTCCGGTAATATCGCCGTCTTCGATGATGATGCCATTCGGTTCACGGAATTCGTCTCAGACTATTGTGCGGCGTTCGGACTGCTGTCGGACCGCATCCGCAACCTGGAAGATCACGTTGAAGAGTATCTGAAAAAGAAACAAGCCGGACAGATCGACAGCAAAGAGATTCAGCAGATCAAGGGTCTGATCCGTCGTGGCGAAGCGCGTGCCGGTGCCCGCTGCTGCGGCGTTCCCAATGAGAAACTGCATTTTCTGGACATGCCGTTTTATGAAACGGGCGGCGTCAAGAAGAAACCACTGGGACCCGATGATATCAAGATCCTGGTGGACCTGATGCGAGAATTTAAGCCGCATCAGATCTATGCGGCGG
>JAYTAK010000653.1:0-3717 GCA_043737515.1 Candidatus Kuenenia sp.
GCCGACGGAGCGGCTCGCCTACGTAGGTCCGCCGCTCCGTCGGCGGACATGTCCCGGCCATAGGGACAATTTACCGATAACCCGAAAGACGGTCCTGCCTGACAATTAAAAAATTCAGCGAATGTTTACACTTTTCTGGCGACGTGACCTGAAGACGAGCGGCGAACGTCAGTGATCTGATTCTGGCGATTGGCCCCGTCATTTTTCTGATTCGTGGTGATTGCACGGTTCCAATCAGGGGATTGACATCCCCCGCTCGCCGAAACCCACAACATACTTTTTTTCACGACACTGCCGCCCAACGCCGAACGCACTTCACAAAACAATCGTAAACTTCAGAAAAATCACGAATCGTGGGAAGACGGTTCGTGTTTCTTCGTTCTCGTTTTTGTGGCGATTTCAACTTGCCATGGGTAAACTGTCCGCCGACGGAGCGGCGGACCTACGTAGGCGAGCCGCTCCGTCGGCTCGCACCAGAGCCGCATCTTCAAGGCACAACATCATGCAAAACTTCACGCGAGTACTGATCCCGGTCCTTGTCTGCAGCATGGCTCTTCCCGCCACAGCGGCGGAGAAGTACGCACTGCTCATCGGTGTGGCAAAGTACGAGCACGCGGAGATGAACAAGCCGGAGGCGTTGCAGTTCCCGGAGGAAGACGCGAAGGCACTGGGCGACGTGCTCAAGTCTGGTGGCTACAAGGTCGAGCTGCTCCTGGGCAAGGCGGCGACTCAGGCGGAGATCAAAGCAAAGCTGACGGCACTCCAGAAGCAGGCCGACGCCGAAGGAGTCGTGTTGATCGGTCTGTTCGGGCATGGAGTTGAAGTCGATACGAAAGACGCAGACGGCAACGTGATCAAGGACGGCTGCTTCTGTCCGTTCGATACGGCGATGCGTGAAGCACTCGACTTCCGGGGCAAACCGGTCCTGGGTGCGAACAAGAAAGTCCAGATTGAGCCCGATCCCGGCACGCTGATCAAGCTGGGCGATCTGATGCGGACTCTGAAGCTGGCCAAGGCAGGCAACCGCATCGTGCTGGCCGACTGCTGCCGAACAACTCCGAATGCGGCTCGGGGCCGGTCATCGTTCGGAGCCAACTTCAGCGTCCAGGATCTGCCGGAGAACACGTCGCTGCTGTTTGGTTGCTCGCCGAATGAGCAGGCCTTCGAACACAAAGACTGGGGCCACGGAGCGTTCACGAAGTGCCTTCTGGATGCGATTGGAGAACTCTCCGCCGAAGGCCCCGTCGATACGGCTCAACTGGCCAGCCAGATGAAGAAACGCGTCCCGGCCCTTGTCGCCAGCGTCTCGCCTCGGGACAGGCAGACACCGAAGCCGTTCATTACGGATGTGGTGGATTTACAGTTGGTGCTGCCAAAATCGGCAGGAGGCGATTTGATCACGAACAGCATCGGGATGAAACTGAAGTTGATCCCGGCAGGCGAGTTCATGATGGGGTCACCCGGTGACGAGAAAAAACGATCTGAGGACGAAGGCCCGCAGCACAAGATTCGTATCACGAAGCCGTTCTACATGGGCGTCACCGAAGTGACGCAGGGTCAGTGGTTTGCTGTCATGAAGTCAAAGCCATGGGAGGGAAAGGAGTATGTGAAGGACGGCGACAACATTCCGGCGGTGTACGTGAGCTGGAAGGATGCGATTGAATACTGCCGGAAGTTAAGTGCGTCGGAAGGCCAGACGTATCGCCTCCCGACGGAAGCGGAATGGGAATACGCCTGCCGTGGTGGCACATCGACCGCGTACAGTTTCGGCGGCGATGCTACGCTGTTGAGTGACTACGGGTGGTGGGGTGGATTATTCTTTGGCGACGGCAACGCCAAGGGCGAGCAGTACGCGCACGAAGTGGCGACTAAGAACGGAAATCCGTTTGGATTGTACGACATGCAAGGCAACGTTGGTGAATGGTGCCAGGACATTTACGATGAGAAGGCGTACGCATCTCGAAGCGGGACGACGTCCGATCCATCGTCGGCGAGCGGTTCACAGAATCGTGTGTTGCGTGGCGGTTCTTGGAAATTCGGTTCCACGTACGCACGTTCAGCCGCTCGCCTCAGGGGTCTTCCAGACGGCCGTGGCCACGAAAACGGCTTCCGGGTGGTTCGTTAGTTGTGTAGCCTGAGGACTCGTATCTACTTTTCTCCCTTACTGCTTTACTGCAAGCCAGCGAAGCAGGCGCGCGAGTTTGACATTTGGCGAGCGGGGGATGTGAATCCCCTGATTGCGATTTCCGTCGCCCCATCGCGACACTAAAAAACAACTGTCCGCCGACGGAGCGGCGGACCTACGTAGGCGAGCCGCTCCGTCGGCTCGCACCACTGCCGCTTCTTTCAAGGTTCAAGACCATGCAAAACCCCCTTCGATGCATCGTTCTGGCAATTCTGGTTGCTCAGAATCTCCACGCCACTGCCGCTGAGAAATATGCATTGCTCGTCGGCGTGTCGAAGTATGAGCACGCTCAAATGAACCGCACGCTGCTGAAGTATCCTGAAGCGGACGCCAAAGCTGTCGGTGAGTTGTTGGAGAAATCCGGATACACGGTCGTGCTGCTGCAGAGTAAACAAGCAACGCAAGAAGCCATCGAAGAGGCACTCAACAAAGCCAAAGGCGAAGGTACATCGGAAGGCGTTGTACTGATCGGCATGTTCGGCCACGGCGTTCAATACGGCAACGATGCCTACTACGGTCCGTACAACACGAAACTTCGCGAAGTCAAAGATTTCAAAGGCAACGTGGTCCGCGACAACTCCGGCCAGATCAAGCTGGAACCGGATCCGACGACCATGATCTCCATGCGTTCGATTCTGGATGCACTCACGGTCTGCGGAGCCGAAAGCAAAATTCTTCTGGCCGACTGCTGTCGCGAAGATCCCAGTGCCGCTCGCGGTCGAGCCTTCGGGAGCAACCTGCAAAAGGCATCGTCAATGGATTCGTTGACCTTCACATCTCGCCACCATCGCTTGTCGATGACATTACCAACAGCATTGGCATGAAGCTCAAGCTGGTTCAGTCCGGGAATTTTCTGATGGGAAGCCAGCTCACTCCGAAAGAAGTCGAAGATCGCTACTTCCCGGATGAAAGTGCCGACAGCTTCGAAGACGAATTCCCGCAGTACCGTGTGACGATTTCAAAGCCAATCTATATGGGACAGCATGAAGTCACCGTTGAACAGTTCCGGCAGTTTGTTGTCGCAACGGGCCATCAGACAACGGCGGAACTCAGCCCCACCTCTGCAGAGAACCCAACCGGTGCCCTGGACGACAACAAGGGCAAAACATGGAAAGCACCGGGACACAAGCAGGATCTTGACCAGCATCCTGTCACGATTGTCAGTTGGGAAGACGCAAAGGCTTTTTGTGCGTGGCTGAGCCGCGAGGAAGGCGTGACGTACCGACTGCCGACTCAGGCGGAATGGGAATACGCCTGCCGAGCCGGGACGACGACCGAATACTGGACCGGTGATGATCCCGAAAGCCTGGTGGTTGGTGCAAATGTCCCGGATGCGTCGCATCTGGGTGCCAGTAGCATCGGACACTTCTGGTTGTACGTTGGCGAAAACTCCGGGCAGAAACGAGTAAAAGACGGCTGGCTCAATGGCACACTCCAGAAGGGTTCGTCGTATCCGTTTGACTTTGAAAATGGCGAATGGGGAGTCGTCGCTGAGCCGACATCAATTGCCAATCGTGACGAATTCACGTTTG
>JAYTAK010000654.1:0-8444 GCA_043737515.1 Candidatus Kuenenia sp.
GGCTTGCCCGCATGGAGCCGTGATTCCATTGATCAGCGCCCTACGGAGGCAAGCTCCGCAGTGGCGAAAACGCCTTCCGGATTCCTTTTCTGGTGATGATCATCGCTCGATGGGGACGAGCCCCATCGTGGCGGAAATCCGCTCTTCCATCTCCGCACGCCCCCAAGCATCCAGCAACTCGTCAGACTCCTCATCTGAAATCTTCTCAGGAAAACAAAACTCTGAACGTTTACTGAGTAGCGTGCGTGAAGCGGAGCGTAACGCACCCTTTGGGGAAAGCGTGAGAAACTGGTGTGTTTCGCTAGCGCTGCACACACCCTACATGAATCACTGAATCAACAGTCCGCTAGCCGCGGGTTGTGCATTCGGTCAGCACCGGCGGCTAGCGCCTTGCCGCTCACAAAACCTCAAATCTGACCGCGTGAAGTATAAATCCGACAGTTAATATTGCGCCGATCCCAGGCGACTCACTACGGCGATGCAACAGCTCTCAGGACCGGCACTTGCCCGTCTAGAACAAATTCATAGGCGACTTTTCGGAACTCTGTCGGGGTTCCAGCTTCGTCCTTCTTGACGATCAAGCGGCCATCTGCGGCGAATTCCTGCGGCTCAGCACCGGGAGATGTGCGTTGCCAGCCAAGCAGTTCGGACGTCGGCGAATATCGGTACTCATCCCGCCAGCGTTTGGGAATATCGATCATGGGATCGACGTATCGTTCACAGATACCGGCGACTCCGTAATCGATCGACTGAATCCGACCGTCAGAGTATGTCCGATCTTCATTTGCCAGGGAAAACGAACTCACGAAGGCCGGTAACGAAGGAGTCTGTCCGTTGTCTGCAAACACACCGATGTCCATGCGGTTCGTTTCCATGCCTTCGAGCCCCGCGATTTTTGTCCTGGGGTGCCATTGCAGAATGATCTCCACCTTAGATCCGTTTTCCATCAGAGGTCGAATCTGCACCTTTTCCGGATCGCCCTGCAAAACAACCCAGCGAAACGTCAGCGGTCGCCCGTTGACGTCTGCACTGATCCCCGCATCCACGACCATCCTGCGTCGAAACGCGGTGGTGCGAAAGATCCGCGCCACAGCGGCAGGCGTGTCGAACAGTCTTTCGGCAGCGTGGGGATGGAAATAATCGCGACCGGCGACGCCCAGGTCTTCCTCAACCACTTGAATGCGGACCATCGCCGGCAGAGTCTCAACAGTGAGGTCATGTGCCATCTGCACCATCCGCAGCGCATCCAGCTCAGCACTCTGAAACACGACCGGATGGGCTTTGCCTGAGTAGTAATCGTCGTCAGTCTGAACTGATTTCTGACTGCGACGCAGCAGCATCTGTACAACATGCATCAGCCAGTGAGATTCCACCGCCTTCTGTTTGACGTCGGGACGAAACGCGGCCAGCGTGAGCGCGATGGCTTCCATGAATGGCTGATCTGATCCGGACGATCCCTGGGAGATGACCCAGAACGGAGTGTTCGCGGGATAGACATCCCCGTGCTCAGGATCGAAATCATTGTGTTCGGGATAGCAGTACATCTGATTGTTCAGGAATTCGTTGTACACGATTTTCATGACGGGATCGTCGTACATGATCAAGCGCGGATTGCTCCGCCAAAACGGCGAACCGACCTGCGCAGTCGATGAATTCCCAAAGGTTGGCAGATCAAATGCCTGACCGATTCTCAGCCCCCAGTCGGCATTGGCCTGCCTGGCGGCGGCGGCGTATTCCACGAATGCCAGTTGAGGAAACTTGTTCCGGTTCAGATTTGAATGATCACGATCGCGATTGTCGTACAAGATTCCGTGATGGCCGGACGCCGTGCCCTCATCGATCCATTTTTGCACGGCCACTTCAGCCGGAGACGCACCAACAACCACTGCCCCGCGTGACGGCGTGCCCGGAATATTGAAACTCGTCACCAGCGACAACCGTGATTCTTCCCACCGCGAATTGAGTTCCGTGACCAAGGCGACCTTGTCGCGTATTTCTCCACGCTGGAATGGCCGTTCTGCGGGCGCGATCGCTGCAGGAGTCTCGTCGGGTGCCGGGCTCGGCTGCCGCCGCCTCGCAATTTCCTGCGTTGGCATGTTGAACAGTCCGGTCGAGACAACCGGCTCATCCAGCGGACTCGCCACGAACACCGCAAACATCAGGAGCATGGAAGTGATGGCTGTGATCACAGGAAACACTCTCATACGCGGTCTCTAAATCAATTTGAATCCGCTCCACAGGTGACCGCAGCAATCTGCAGCAACGGCTGATTCGACTGTGGAAGGTCTTTGGTGCTGCGGGGGTAGGTCGCAATGTCGGTCGCGAAATCAATACCCATCTGCATCTCTTTTTCGACGCGGGCCGTTTGATTCCCGAGGTGCATAAAGGCAGCCATATGAGACTGGCAGAATTCAAATTTCTTCATGCCCATGAAAACCGAACGGATCGTATTGCCCCAATAGTGCCAGCGCACCTGCGGATTTTTTGTCATCCACCACGCGATCTGGATCAGCGCTTTCGTCATTTTCTTCCATTCGCTGAATGACGGCTGCTGACGCCGTTCCGGAACCAGCATACGTGTCGTCCGCATCACGCGTCGCATGTATCGTCCCGGCTCGTACACGGTGGACACAACGCGTCGATAGTCGTCATAGACATCAGCTCGATCTCGAGTGGTCACGTAGTTCAGGCCACCCGTCGTGTTGTCCATACTGGCGGCGTTTTCAAGTCGATAGACGTTTTCCGACGGCGGCAGCAACTGATGATGGCTGTCGATCATGCGACCTTCCTTCATCAGCCGTCGAGTCAACTGCGTATTTGGCAAGGCCACAAGCAGTCCAACCATAGCGACCATAATGCCGGACTCTTCAATACATTCAATCATCGCATCCGCGATGCCTGGCTTTTCGTTGTCGAAGCCCAGAATGAAGCCGGCGGAAATTGAAATGCCGTGTTTGTAGACCTGATGCACGCGTTCCACAATTGGCTTCATGGAATTCACCTTCTTCTGAGTCACAGCCAGAAGGTCCGGGTCCGGTGTTTCGATGCCCATGAAGACAAAGCGAAAATCGACCCGCTGCATCATTGCCAGCAACTCTTCGTCGTCGGCAAGATTCATCGACGCTTCAGTCGTGAAATAGAACGGGTAGTTTTTCCGTTTGCACCATTCTTCAAGTCCCACCAGGAATTTTTTTACGAACTTCTTGTTGCCGATGAAATTGTCGTCTGAAATATCCACCCAGCCGCGATAACCAAGGTCAGCCAGTCGGTCGAGTTCGGCGAGCACCTGAGGTACCGTCTTGCTGCGAGGAACACGGCCATACAATTCGATGATGTCGCAGAATTCGCAGTTGAACGGACACCCGCGTGAAATCTGGATTCCCGCTTGCAGATAATTGCTGAATTCGACGAGATCGAATCGCGGGGTTGGTGACAATGTCACGTCGGGCCTATCGTCGGTTTCAAACAGCCCACACGGCTTGCCTTGGCGCCAGGACTCAAGCCAGATCGGAATGGTGACTTCACCTTCACCAAGGACTCGGGCATCCGCTTCGCAGTAGATGTCCGGCTGACTGGTCGGATCCGGGCCGCCGACAATGATGTACTTGCCATCGCGATTGGCTCGATCGATCAGCGCCAGGATGCCGCTCTGTTGAGGAATCATGCCGCCGGTGCAGATGATGTCGGCTGCGTTCCATTCCTGGTCGGTGAGTTCACGGACATTCAGATCGACGAGTTCAAACGTCCATGTCTGTGGCAGCAGCGCAGCAACGGTGAGCAGTCCGAGCGGCGGTGCGACGGTCTTCGCGCCGGTGGTGGCGGCGGATTCGGTCAGGTTCCAGAAATTTGACGCCTGAAACAGCGGCTGAATCAGAAGACAACGCAGCGTTTCGTCGGGCTGCCGGGTTGGCCTGGCCATAAGTAGAGTCCTGACTTGATGTGCAAGGAACATGTGATTTCGCGAAACAGTCTCACGTTCCGCCGCGAGTGTGGGCCAGTTGGTGTGCCGAGTCAATCGAATTGACAGAACGCAGTTGGTTTTTGGCGGGACTTCGCCTGGATTTCCAGGGGTTTCCAACTTGGCACGGATCGCAGGCTCAGAATTGTGATGTCAGTGCCAGGTTCTTCAGGCAAGTAGATTACACCGCACGCGGTTGGCATTGGCTCGTTTAACCGCGTGCCCAGCGGGCCGCGCGATCAGCGTCCTGCGGGATGGATTCCCACGCGCGGGGCGTTGCCCACGCGGTTAAACGACGGTGCCATCCTCAACCGCGCGGTAGAGATGGATGAAAACTGATGTGAATTTCTTCGAATTCTCTTTCCCCCCAATTCACTTGCCTAATCATTTTCTGGAATTGATTCGCCGCCTCGCCCAACTTGTTAATCATCCTGCGGTGGATATCATTTCGCCTCACTCGTTCGGCACAGTTCCCAGTCTTTGCAGGCTGTTGACCTCGTCTGCCGAGTCAGCAATTCCGTTTAACGCTGAGCCGCAGGCGACAGTTTCTGCCCACGCCGTCGCCTGCGGCTCAGCTTTAAACGAATGAATTAACACCCCGCTGCCCATTCTGGAAACTCCATTGAAAACGATACTCGCTCAATTCGACACCGACGCTCTTCCCAGCAGTTTTGACCGAGTTGTTGCGGTGGATTCCAATGTTGAACAATTATTCTCGTATGGTTCCGTTACCCCGGAGAATGTGGCGGGGCTGGTGCATGGCTTGATGTTTACGCGTGGTCCGGCGGATCTGAAGCACTCGGCGATCTTCATCGGGGGCAGCGACGTCGCGGCAGGGGAGGCGCTGCTTCGCAAAGTGTCCAAGACCTTCTTCGGTCCGATGCGAGTGTCCGTGATGATGGATTCCAACGGCTGCAATACGACCGCCGCTGCTGCCATCGCGAGTGCTCGAAAGCATCTGAATCTATCTGGCTGTCGGGCTATCGTGCTCGGTGCGACCGGCCCGGTAGGTCTCCGAGCGGCCGAGTTGTTGGCATTGGAAAAAGCTCACGTCACCCTGGTGTCAAGAACACTGGACCGTGCGGAATCTGCATGCGTCATCGTTCGGACCAGAGTTGCAGATGCTCACGTCAGAGCGGCATGTGCTTCGCAACCGTCAGAGTTCGAAGCATTGTGCCAGAACGCGACAATGATCGTGGCGGCAGGAGCGGCGGGTGTTTGCTTTCTGGAATCCGGCGCGTTGCAGAAAATTCAAGGACTGAAACTGGCGATCGACCTCAACGCCGTACCGCCGGTCGGGATCGCGGATATTGGCGTGATGGATAAAGCGGTCGAAAAGTTCGGCGTGATCTGTTACGGCGCGTTGGGTGTGGGTGGACTCAAAATGAAGGTCCACAAGAAGGCGATTGCTTCGCTGTTCGAGTCCAACGATCGCGTCCTCGAAACACGTGCAATCTATGACATGGCGTTGCAGGTCGCGGGAATTGCGACGTAATGTCTTAGAGCCTTTCTTCCCCACATCTGTACTACTAACAATCAGAATCGTTGCGTGACACCAAGGAATCTGGCGGAGGACCCATCGTCGCTGGAGTCTCATTTTTGACCACTGATGTCCCATCGCGCGCTTCGCCCGCAACCCATTGGTTAAAGCCAGGACGCAGAAACATGGGAGCAAAAAGTATTTTCATTCTGTTCAGCAAACGGTGAGAGTCGTGTTTTTGCGAGAGGATTCTTTGGTGCCGAAAACGCCATTACCACGATCAGTCCTGAGCTGCCCGCTTGAGGGAATTGCTGGTTGAAGTTGTCTGCCATTGCCGTTCTTCATCCGTAGTTCGGCTCTGCCATCCGCAGGACAACGGCCTTGAAATGCTTCCTGCGGATGGCAAGGCCGGACTGCGGATGAAAGCAGAGGAGTGTGGGATCGGTGTTTCATCCATGCACAGACCCTATTGGCTTGCAGGCGAAGCCTGGGCCAAGATTCATTTTTCTGTCACCCATGTGTGTCTATCTGTGCAATCCGCGAAATCCGTGATTAAGATTTCTTTCACGCCCTTCTCTGGGTTGCGGGCGAATCCCGCGCTGGGATTTTTGCGCGCATCTTTTCGTCCGTAGTTCTTTCGGATTTCGGATTTGCGGCTTCGCCGCGCTAAGCTGCTCGTGACTGAACTGGCTTGTCATGCAGCGCAGGTTGCTGCTGATACCATTGCAGAATGCCGTTCAGCTTGGCAGTTGTTTCACTTTCGCTAAATCGTTTGAGGACTCGTTGGGCCATCGGGAGCGTAAAGCGATTCACCAGCGGACGGACCCAGGCAGCCAGTTCAATTCGCTGGCCTGCCGGAGCCTGGCGAAATCCCATGCCCGTCTTGAACTGATCCAGCGAACCGAGTCCGGCCTGAATTGATTCGTAGCCATAGCTGATCTGTGTCACATCGCCGGAACGCATGCGATCGTACACGAATCGATACAGCAGAGCATTGTTTGGAAAGGCATCCAGAAACTGCAATGACGAACGCACGATCAGCAGATTCGCCACGTCTTCGATCGTAAACGAAATCAGATAGGCGGCCAGAGAATCACCCACGAATGCAGCCCAGGCTTCAGCGCCGTCGGTTTGAGCGGCCTCCTGGTAATATCGACTCCAGTAGCTCTCCAGATTGGAGGGCACTTTTCGTCCCTGTCGCACGAGTGTATCGGCGTTGAGAGGAATAGCGTGCTGCTTCAGGAGACTGAAGTCCACTCGTTCCACGCGACACGCTTCCAGTCCCCGGCGGACCTGCGTCCTGGTGCGACTGCGGAGCAATGGAAAGTCGTAATTCGGATCATCACACACAATTCGAAAGCTTTCGATGCCTTGTTCGACCGGACAGCCAAATCTCGCCACCAGCCCGTCTCGTTTGAGGACGCTGCCCAGATCCACTTTTGTCGCATCCACATCGCGATGATAGGGAAGGCTTGAATAGACACCGCGCTGGGTATTGCACCAGTACAGTCCATTGGCTTCGCGAACCGTGTGCCCGATACGTTCCAAAAACTGAACGAAATGCTGTGGATTGACGGCCATGTCGGTTCTCTGTGGCACACAGTGCGCGTGATGTTGGGGTCGATGCGATATTTCGCTCAAGGCGGGCCATCGCGGCTGAACAGCCGTTTGTCCCGCCCTGTGTATCGAACGCTTCAAGCAGAATCGTTCAACCGGGCCAGTTTAGTCGTGATGCGAGTTTTGCCTCAAGATCGTTCCCCGCGATCGGCAGTTCCTGCCGGTTTGGCGATCGCCTCTATCCGCACTTTGGCGATTGAAGTACCCTGATCCCTGCAAGGCCGCAACTCCCCATGACGTCAGGAACATGACATGGTTCTGTGGGCAATCACACTCATTTCAACCGCGATCCTGTACTGGATTTACGACGGGTATGGTCGTGCGCTGCTCCTGATCAATGGAATTCGAACTGCCTTACGCGGGCCGGCAACGTTGGCTGCCGAACAAGCTGCCGGCGTCGAATTGCCATCAATCACAGTGCTGTTGACCGTGCATAACGAAGCCGCCGTGATTCGCACGCGGATTGAAAACATCCTGCATTGTGACTATCCGTCGAGTCTACTGTCCGTGGTTGTCGCTTCGGATGGTTCTACCGACGATACGAATACGATCATTCGCAGTTTTCGTGATCGGGGTGTTATCCTCCATGAGAGCCCGGGACTCGGAAAGACGGCGACGCAGAACACTGCCATCAAAGGCATTGTCAGTGACGTGATGGTCTTTACCGACGCGGATGTGACATTTGACCGGCAGTTCCTGAACATCATCGCCAGCAAGTTTGACGATCCGACGGTCGGTGCCGTCGATGGCCGACAACTCTATAGTTCGCAACCGACTCTCGATGTCCAGGCATGTCAGGGATACTACTGGAATTATGAGCTTCGGCTGAGATATCTCGAATCGCAAATCGGGATTCTGGCCGTAGTGGCCGGTGCTTGTTTCGCCGTTCGTCGCAGTTTGTTCCTGCCAATGGATCCAGCGATCGGGGAAGACTGTATTGTGCCGCTGGACGTCGTGGCACAAGGATTCAGGGTTGTGCATGAACCGACCGCCAGAGCCTGGGTACGCATGGACGATGACACTGACATGACGTCGCGCCGTCGCATTCGCATGACGCTGCGAAACTGGCAAGGCACATGGACACGCAGTGAACTGCTCAACCCGTTTCGGTCGCCCGGCTATGCATTCGCACTGTGGTCACACAAATTGCTGCGATGGCTCTCCCCGGTGTTTCTTGCCTCGGCAACGCTGGCGTCAACGGTGCTGCTGGCGACTCAGCCATCGTTCATCACGGTTGTGGCGTTCATGCCATTTGCGATGCTCTTCGCACTGGCAGCCTTTGGTCGGTTCACGCTCCACCGCAGCATCAGAATCCCCGGCGCGGGGACAGCGTACAGTTTTGTGCTGGCCAATACCGCTTTCCTGATCGGCGTCTGGCGCGCGATCACC
>JAYTAK010000655.1:0-19372 GCA_043737515.1 Candidatus Kuenenia sp.
ATGGAGAGGCCGCCGATTTTCATAAAGCTGCGACGAGAAATCCCGTCACAGTATTTTGTGGGTTGGCCAAGTAATGTCAGCATGTGAAATCTCCGGCCAATGAGGCGAGGAACCGGAATTTGATGTCCTGGTCCCGGGAGGACCATTGACATCTCAGAGGTGGGCTACAAATACATCGACCGTCGCAACACCGACAGATTGAGATGAATTGCATTCGTCCTTCAATCCTGTGTCAAAACTACCACTCAACAGCAGGAAATCCGAGTTTGATGCTGTTCAGCGTAAACGTCCGGAGCAGCCACGTCAAGAAAGGTCCGGAGATTACGGTTTTTCCGGGAATCCTGCCTGATACACAGCACGCGGTTGGCCTTGGCTCGTTTAACCGCGTGCCCAGCGGGCCGCGATTGTTCTATTTGAGATTTGAGATACGACGCGCGGGGCGTTGCCCACGCGGTTAAACGAATCTGCCTGGTGCATCATGCCAGTTTCATTTGTTCGTGGCCGGATGCGTGCCCTTGCCAAGTTCGACTTCCCATTCATCGAGCAGCGGCCAATCGACAGCGCAGGTGCCAAAGTCGGCCATATGCTGGTAACGGTCCAGCCGATCGATGGCCGATTGTAACAGCTTGCGATCGTTCCGAAATGCGGGGCCGTGACTTGGCAGCAACCATTCCACGCTGCTGGCCTGAATGCGTTTCAGCGACTGAATGAACGCCGGAAGATCTGACCCGTGATGACAGTCGATACTGCCGACGCAGCCGTCGCGAAAAATGTTGTCACCAGAAAACAACAAGTTACCCAGCCGAAATGAGAGCTGACCGACCGCATGACCGGGCGTATCCCAGACCTGCAGTTTCAGATCACCCAGTTGAAGTACACTGCCTTCGGAAACTTCCTTATCGATCACAAACTTTGGCATCTCAATCGAAATCCCCTGCATCGGGATTTCGGCAAACGACGCGATCCGATCACCAGATTCGAGGATCTGCTTCGCTTCAGGATGCGCCACGAGTTGCGATCCCGTGAGCATCTCTTTCGCTTTCTGGAAACCCTGCACATGATCGGCATCTGCGTGCGTGGCCACCAGGTACTTGCAGTTGGCCAGCGGAAAATCCAGTTGCCGAATCAGATTGATCAGTTCATCGACTGTGTCTTCGTAGCCGATATCCAGCAGCATCCAGTCCGATCCGGAATAAATCAGATAGACGCAGCATCCCATCCGTCGACGGGCCTGAAAATTGAGTTCAATGACATTCGGAAAAAGTTCGCGGCGTTCCAGCATGCGGTTGCTCGTAGACTCTCAATCAAGGCTGAAGGTTGGGCTTGAAACAGCCAGAAACGTGAACGGAATGGCGATCGCGGGTTTTGAAGTGGGATAAGCTTCCAGCTTGTCAACTTTGCTGAAAAGCATTCAGGTCTCATGAAGCGATGGCAAGCTGGAAGCTTACCCCACGTTGACATGCTGACGCCGTCAACGGATCGCCAGCGCCGTGCCGCTTGGGCAGTGTAAGAGCAATCCGCTCTACCGGCAATCCTCACGATGAGCAACGATCGTGGGACGCTTTCCAAGCCATTCCGTCAGATCCGAAAAAATGGCGGCACGATTGGGCTCGAATTCCAATGTATGGCAAGCAGCGGGATAACAGATGCATGTCAAATGTGTGGTTCCGAATTGGCTCACCAGAATACGAGTTTTTTGGTTATCGATAATCCTGTCGCGACCGGCGAGCATCAGCAAGACCGGACAGCGAATGTCTGCCGCATGTTTGACAATCAGTTGATCCAGGTCTCGACCTGCATTCAGCAGACTGCTGGTGACGGTATGCAATGCGAGTGGATCATTTGCGATGAACTGCTGCCACTCGACGGTATCGGTGAACAATTCCGGGGCACGTAATGGAATCGGGATGTCGGTTTTTGTGATTTCAAAGCGGCGGGCAAGATTGAGTCGAAATCGTTGCCATGCGTTCGGGCGAATTCGCGGGCACAGGCCAGGGTACAACAGCGCCAGTCCGTTGAATTCATAGGGAAACGTTGCGGCTGTGGCCGCAGCGATTTTGCCGCCCCAACTGATTCCCATGATCGTGAGCGGCAACAAACGACCGTCGGCGGCGGATGTCCGCTGTTCATTCCTCGCCAAGGCTGCCAGTGCCCGGACATCATTGATCAGCCGCATTCCATGCGCCGCATGACCACGCTGAAAGCCATTCAGACCGGAACCGCGTCGGTCGGCAAAGTACACGTCGAAACCTGCATCGGCCATTGCGCGAGACGACGCTGCGTACCAGCCGGAATGACTTTGAATTCCATGCAGCGCGATGACGATGCCGCGTGGCGTTTGAGACTTCCAGTGACGAAAGTGAATCCTGTAGCCATCCGATGCCGTGAAACTCCGAATCGACGGCTCGCTCATCGCGGCACCACTTCCTCCACTGCGCGGGCAAATGCACCAAAGGCTCCTTGATCGAACAGCACAAACTTGACGACCGCCGGTTTCTGATGCCAGCGCACAAAGTCCATCGTGGTCTTGACGAGGTTCGCCGCAGCCAGATCAAGGGGATATCCGTAAGCTCCTGCGCTCAGCGCGGGGAATGCGACGCTGGCACAGTTGTGCTTCACCGCCAGTTGCAGACAGGCTCGGCACGCCATCGCCAGTTGTTCGGGTTCGCCCTGACGTCCGCCTCTCCAGATCGGGCCGACGGCATGAAACACGAACTGCGCGGGCAAGTCACCGGCAGCAGTCGCCACCGCGTTGCCTGTGGGGCAGCCTTCGGGATATTGCGTTTGCGTTTCCTGCATGATCGATGGTCCGCCTGCCGCATGGATCGCACCATCCACACCGCCACCGCCAGCCAGCGCCGCGTTGGCGGCGTTGACGATGGCATCGACGTGCTGTTGAGTGATATCTCCCTGAATCAATTCCAGACGACAGGGACCAAGTTTGACGATCATAAATTCGAATTTCTTTCGGATTTCGGATTTCGGATTTTAACGTGGCGAACTGACAGTTGGCGTTTCGTCAGCACGTCCGGCCGCCCAAAGTCGCAGATTTCGCAAGGCACGCTGGCCGCGCAGGAAGTACAGGTCGTCCAGCGCCTGCAGACGGTCGCGGCATTCCTGGACAGCGTCGTCTCTCCATATGGTGGTCGTTTCCGCTGCCATGCCGACGGACAGCATCCATTCTGCGATCGAGATGGCGATCTCTTCGTGGCCTCGAAAAGACGGATGCACATGATCCACGAGAATCGCATCACCGACAATACCGTGCCGACAACTTAGCGAAAGCAGTTCATGGGCATCGATCAGCGGCACAGTTTCCTCAGATGCAGTGTTACGCATGGCAGATTCGAGCGGCGTTGTCATTCGCAGGGGACACACGTCTTCGTCCTTCGCACGTCGGAAGGAGACATCTGCGGCGGAAAAATCCAGAGCGGCCAACTGAAGTTGCCCAAGTTCGTACCATGTTAACGCATAACGCGGATCATTGCGCGACGCTTCTTCAAGCAGCGTGATCGCGCGAGGAAGATTGCCAACCGCCAGTTCCCGTGCTTTCCTGAGCAGTGATCTGATCTCCGCCTGATCAGCGACTGATGTCGAATCGGAGTATTGTGACTTAAAGGGCGGACAGTCGCTCAGATTGGACGGCGGTAGTATGAACAGCAGCGGCACGTGGTGTTCGCGACTGAGGGCAGACATTGACCGCAGGTCTGCGGCAAATGATCGAACAATCATTGCTGCCTGTTTGTCGTTGCGACGGTACTTTGCCAGTCCGTCGTGTTGATCGAGCAAGGCCGTCACTTCGAGCGGCAGCGTTGCCCGTTGAATACCGGCCGCTAGCGCCGTGCCGCTCACCTGAGTCGGAGTGGAACTGCCTTTGAGCGATCGCTGCAGTATTCTGAAACTCCGCAGTTGACTGAGAACCGAATAAGCCTGTCCGGTGATGGCCGCGGATTCGCGAACTTCTTCGAACGAAATATGTTCCAGAAACTGGTTGTGTCCGCCACAGAATATGAACAGGTCCGGCTGGTAGTCGAGACATTCCCGCATCACGGGCAGCAGTCGATAACTGGCGTACGACACGCCGCCGCAGTTGACGACTTTCCACGGTCTTGATGAGTCGGCTTTTTCGAGAGCAATCTGCAGATATGTCGGGAAGCTGGTTTCGATCGAAAACGGATTGCCCTGCACCGTCGATCCGCCGAAGACAAAAATGCGAAATTCATTGCTTGGCTTTTCAACCGCAAACGACACCTCTTTGAAGTAGCCTCTGCGCGCGGGGGATGTGTGGAATTCGCGACCGTCTGAAGTCTTTTCAAACAACGGGCGGATGGATTCGAAACCAACAAGCGGGTCGTCGCCGAGCTGCGATTCACCCCAGCCCGCCGCCATGCACACCAGTTCCAGCACAACAAAGCCGCTTAGTCCCAGCATCATGGAAATCAAGCGGAACATCCAGACGCGACGACGACGAGGGACGGTAACTGTGTCAAAGTTATCACTCGCCGGATTCATTGCAGAGATCGCAGCAGGGCGTCAATTTCATCCGTCGGCATGGGGCCGACGAAGTCGCCGACCTGAGTGCCGTTGCAGAAAATTCGGACGTCGGGAATGCCGTTGACTCCGAGGTGTCGGGCGATGGCTTGATTGTCATCGACGTTCACTTTGACGACTTCCAGCTTGTCGCCCCATTTCTTCTTGGTCGCTTCCAGAGCTGGAGTCAGCTTTCGGCAGGGGCCACACCACGGTGCCCAGAAGTCGATGAGCACGAGTTTATGATCCTTGCGATCGACAGCTTCGAGAAAGCCGATTTCTTTCAGTTCCGTCTCACCACTTGCCTTGACCACGATGATTTCGGCGACGCCGTCAGGAGTTCCAGCGATCGATGTTCCGGTTGTCGGAAGATCGTTACAGCCTGGCAGGGCAAAGAAGAACACGGCAAGACCGACCAGCAGCCGACAGTGTACTTGAACCTTCATTTTTGGATTCCTTGTTCTTGTGCTGCCAGGACATTGTTGAGCGACCGGATTCCCAGGCGGGGAGAGAACTGCGTAATTCTTGCAGTTTGACGGAGCAAAGACGTCCTGGAGTGAGGGAATCTTGCAATTTCGGAAGTTTTCGCCTGTAAGAATGCCCGCCGCAAGTCTAAATTTCGTTAAATGATGTGCATTGTGGCGCGCCGAGGGCGATAACCAGCCACGGCATTCAAGTTTCTACTGACTATCCTGTTCAATGATGTTTTTGGGAGAAGTGATCACATGTCGGTAACTCTGACGGAAGCGGCAGCAAGCGAAATCAAACGAGTCATGTCGGAACAAAACCGCCCGGAACTGAAGTTCGTCCGCGTCGGCGTCGCTGGCGGCGGATGCAGCGGGTTTCAGTATTCGTTCGACTTCACAAATTCGTTCGATGAATCAGCAGACGTGATGGTTGAACATCATGGCGTGGGTGTCGTGGTTGATAAGAAGAGCGATCTCTTTCTGGACGGCACTGAGATTGACTTCTACACGGGCCTCGAAAAACGTGGATTCACATTTAAGAATCCAAACGCCGTGAAGTCCTGCGGCTGCGGCAGCAGTTTTTCTGCGTAATGTATTCAGCACCGTTGTGCCGATGGGCTGACGCCCGTTGGTCTCGGGTTGCAGTAAACACAAGAAGCCCCTGGCGACCCAAAGTTGCCAGGGGCTTTTTTGGAGGCTCAAATGGGAGTTTTCGTGAGATGCTGACGAAAATCGGGCTAAAGAATTTCAAGCAGTTCACGGACGTGGAAATCGAATTGGGTAACCCGGTAGTGTTTATCGGTCCCAATAATTCCGGCAAGACAACAGCGCTGCAGGCTCTGGCTCTTTGGGATATCGGCCTTCGACGCTGGAACGAAAAGCGGCAGGCGAAAGCATCCCCGAGCAATAGTCACGGGGTCACAATCAATCGCAAGGATCTGATTGCAATTCCTGTTCCCGGTGCCAACCTTCTTTGGCGCGACCTGCATGTGCGAGACGTCAAACGGGAGAATGGCAACCAGGAGACGCGCAACGTTCGTATCGACATCATTGTTGAGGGTGTCCTGGACGACGTGCCGTGGACCTGCGGACTGGAATTTGACTACGCGAACGAAGAATCATTTTATTGCCGTCCGCTGCGACTGTCCGAAGACAAAGAGGGCGAAAGGATGCCTATCCCAGAGCAGGCATCAAGCACGCGGGTGGCGTTCTTGCCGCCCATGTCCGGACTTGCGGCGAATGAGACACGACTTGACCCGGGTGCGATCAATCTGCGAATCGGCGAGGGGCGTACTGCCGAAGTTCTTCGAAATCTGTGCTACCAGATTGTCTCAGGACCACAGGGTCACAGTGTCTGGAAGAAATTGACTGACAGGATTCAGTCATTGTTTGGCGTACATCTCGAAGAACCAGTTTATATCCCGGAACGCGGAGAGATCGAGATGGGATATCAGACCCAAAGCGATGTCCGACTCGATCTGTCCTGTTCAGGGCGTGGCCTGCAGCAGACACTGCTGCTGCTCGCTCATTTGCAGGTCAATCGGGGAGCAGTACTTCTGCTGGATGAACCGGATGCACACCTTGAAATCCTGCGGCAGCGACAGATCTATGAGTTACTTGCCTCGTCGGCGCGGGAAAGCGGCTGCCAGGTCATTGCTGCAAGTCATTCTGAGATAATTCTGAATGAAGCCGCAGACAGGGACGTTGTCGTTGCGTTTGTCGGAAAGCCTCATCGGATTGATGATCGCGGTTCGCAGTTGGTCAAATCATTGAAAGAAATCGGCTTCGATCAATACTATCAAGCCGAGCAAACAGGCTGGGTCCTTTACCTTGAAGGTGCGACCGATCTGGCGATCCTGCAAGGATTTGCTGAACTCCTTGATCATCCGGCGCGAGCGGTGTTGCAGCGTCCTTTTGTCAAGTACATCCTGAATCAGCCACAGAAGGCGCGAGATCATTTTCGTGGCCTGCGAGAAGCAAAACAGGATCTGGTTGGTTTTGTCCTGTGTGACCGCCTGCCGGGGCCGCTGCAGGCGACGACCGAACTGAAAGAATATGCGTGGCGACGCAGGGAGATCGAAAACTACCTTTGCCAGCCCGAGACCCTGTATGAATTCGCAAGAGCACATGATGCCGTTCATCACGGACCTTTGTTTGCTGGCCCCGAAGCTGAACGACGACGACAGGCCATGCAGGACAGTGTTGAAGATCACATTCCTCCAGCCGCGCTGCGAGATCGGACGCATGTGTGGTGGAAAGACACTAAAGCCAGCGACGATTTCCTTGATCAGGTATTCGCGGCCTATTTGCGGCGTCTCAAGTTGCCCGCCGGATTGCTTGCGAAAAGTGATTACCACCGACTCGCCGTCTACGTGCCGAAAGAACTGATCGATGCCGAAGTAAACGACGTCCTTGACATGATTCTGGAGTCCAGTCTACAGTCGCGTCCAGTGACGGATTGAGTTATGTCGCAGCAAGTTGCGATTGTCGGCGTGATCGGGGTCTACGGGATTGCCGTCGGACCTGTACCGCTGCCCGTTTTCCCTGAGGAGTTCGCCCGATGTTGCTTCGATTCTTTGCGCAGGCTGTGGCGCTGGGGTTTGTGCTCGGACTTGCGGCTGCATCGCGTGCCGGCGTGGCGGAGGACGCAGCGGAGATTCTGGCGACGGCCAACGTCACCGGCGGTTTCGTCGTGCATCTCGGTGTCGGCGACGGTGAGCTGACCGCAGCGTTGCAGACAGATTCATCCATTCAAGTGCATGGCCTTGCTTCCGATGCGACAAAGCTTGCCGCCGCGCGGAAGGCGATTCATGCGGCAGAAAAATATGGTGACGTTTCGGTCGTGCAGTTTGCCGGGCAAGAGCTGCCTTACATCGACAACCTGGTGAACCTGATCGTGGTCGAAGATCAGGGTGTGGTGACTCAGGAAGAAATCCTGCGCGTGCTGGTGCCCAACGGCGTGGCGTTGAAAAAGGACGCCAGCGGTCAGTGGATGAAGACCGTCAAGCCGCGTCCGACGAACATCGACGACTGGTCGCACTATCTGCACGATGCCAGCGGAAACGCGGTGGCTCATGACGATGTCGTGAATTCGCCTCGGCACCTGCGGTGGCTGAGCGATATAAGGATGGTTCGGAAATGTCGGCGGATCCGGTACTCGTTGTCAGCTTCGATGACGGAACAGCCCGCGACATGTCCACGTACCGCAACAACGGGACTCTGAACGGCGGCAGGATCGTCGCTGGAAAATCGAGTCAGGGTGTGCAGTTTTCTGGGAAGAAAGGTGGCGGCGGTGGTCGCAAGGGAAAGAAAGCCAATGGCACGGCCAACGCCGGAAACGCTGTTGCCGGTGAGGAACCTCGCAACAGCCTGGTTGAGCCAAAATGGACGACCGACGTGCCGATCTACGTGCGGGCGATGGCGATGGCGGGATTCCACTTGTACATCGTCGGCCCGCCGGACATCATTGACGAAGAAGCGACGTTCCAGAAACTGTCAGAAAAAGACGCCGAAGTCCAGAAACTGCTCAGCGCCCAGGACGCCGCGATCGAAGGCCAGCAAGGTGCGAAACTGCTGACGGTCAACACGGAAACGAGGGAAATTGAAAACACGGTCGAACTCGATACGCTTCCGTCGTGGGACGGTCTGGCCGGTGCGCGAGGACAGTTGTTTCTGACGACACTGGATGGCAAAGTGATGTGTTTTGGAAAGAAGTGATGAGGTGGCAGTTGGCAGTTGGCAGTTGGCAGTTGGGAGCAGAGCAGTTGGGAGCAGAGCAGGTTCCGGGGCGATCGACGGAGTCATGCCGAGGACAAATTCAGAGTCTCTTGAAGGAAACGTCATGTCAACAGTTCCAAAACCTCGTATCACACCGGAACAGTATCTTGCGATCGAACGAGCGGCGACGTTTCGCAGCGAATTCTTTCGCGGCGAAATGTTTGCAATGGCCGGTGCGAGCCGGAAACACAATCTGATTGCCGGAAATGTCAGTCGAAGAATCAGTGAACAATTCGACGGGCGACCTTGTGAAGTCTACCAATCCGACATGCGCGTGAAGATTAACAAGACAGGTCTCTATACCTATCCGGATGTAGTCGCAACCTGCGATCAGCCGCGGTTTGAGGACAATCAGGTGGACACTCTGCTGAATCCGCGCGTCGTCGTGGAAGTGCTTTCGGCATCCACAGAATTGTGGGACCGCGCAAAGAAATTTGAACACTATCGGGCGATCGAATCATTGCGGGAATATGTACTGATCTCGCAGGATCATGTGCTTGTCGAAAGATTCGCAACCAACGCAGACGGCCAATGGGCGTTACGCGACTACCGGACTCTGGATGAAACACTGAGTCTTGATTCGATCTCCTGCGAAATCAAACTCTCAGAGATTTACGCACGGATCAGCTTTGATCAGACTGAAGCAGAATTGCAGAATGTTCCGGAATAACTCGCACTTTAATTCCTTCGTGCCCATGTCCCGAGTCGTACTCTGCTGCGCGGCACTCATCATCTGCGGCGCTGTTGCGGCGTCGTGCAATATTCCCGTGTTTCGTTTTGCTCTTGAGCGCTGGAAACCCGATTCGTGTGAAGTCATCGTGTTTCACGACGGCGCGTTGTCGGCTGACGACGAAAAGTCAGTCCGCAACCTGGAGACGGCCTCACTGGCAAAAGACGGCGACGCCAATCTGAATCTGATTCGATGCGACCTTAACCACAACGCTGACCAGGAACTCAACGATCTCTGGCTGTCCGTTAAGGAGAAAACTGACGCGAAGCTGCCGGTACTGGTGGCTCGGTCGCTGAAAGGTCGCGGCAAGACGATCAATCACTGGCACGGTTCTCTGCAGGAAGCTCGGACGATCGGATTGATCGAATCACCCATTCGTGCGGATCTTTCAAAACGCCTGCAGTCCGGCGACGCGATCGTGTGGTTGTTGCTGACGTCTGCCGACGGTGAGAAAACGGCGGCTGTCCGGGAACTGCTCAGGCAGCAGTGTAAGGAGCTTCCAGACAAAGTCGAGCTGCCGGAAGGCATCGGTCTGCCGGGTTCGGAGCTGTATTCCGAAGTCCCGCTGCTGTTGCAGTTTTCAGTCCTTGAGATCAATCCCGATGATCCAAAGGAACAGTACCTTGTGCGGCAACTGCAGGGCTTTCATGCCGAATCTGCAACGGTCGGCGAGCCACTGGTCGTCCCCGTCTTTGGTCGCGGGCGAGCCCTTGAAGTGATCCCGCATCACAACTGAACGCAGACCTGATTCACGACCTGACGGAGTTCCTCTGCGGAGCGTGTTCATGTCAGGTGAAAGAACAAAACCCCGGCTTCGACCTGCTGCTTTCGACTGACTGGAATTCAGCCCTGTTCGGCGAGGACTCAGAAGGCCCCCCGCCCGCAGCCGCCGCCGGAAACGGACAGCGGAAGAGCCCGGAACTTGTACCGATCCCGTCAGGCAGGAAACGCAGTCCGTAGACAAAATGGAAGGACCAGTGGTCACACAAAACGTGGGTTAAGCTTTCCAAGCGTATTGCGACAGTTCGAAACCACAGAGCCACAAACGGGAGCACTGGTCCATGAGTAACTTACGATTTATTGGTCTGGACGAAAGCTGTCACCCGACGTCTCGCTTCTGCGAGTCTGCTGCGAAGCGGTGGCGCGGTGGCAATCTGCGTCGGTCATGGCCTCCTGTGCCTGCTGGGGCGCACCCGATTCATGCCGACATCGCGACCACTCACGCGTTCAACGGACTTCCGCCTGTAATCGACTTGACTGCTTCACATCATCGAGTACCGCCGATATAACGAGTCAACTCGATGTCGCGTCGGTGTGTCGGACCGGAGCGGCCAAGCGAAATCCCGTTCGTAACCACAGTCGTCATTTCCGAAACAGACAACTGCCCCGCCTTCGACTCAGCAGGAATCGCCAATCAAAACACGCTACCATACATACACTACACCAAACGAGCTGCTTCCAAAGCTCATTGGAAGTGGCGTTGCTACGTTTTATGCCTCGCCGAATTGGCCTTCTGCTAGTGTATTGAAGTGCGGCGTCGTGCTCTTGTCTCAGTCACGACTTCTTGCTAAATCAGGCTTCGCCCTCAATGACAGAACCTGTGTTCCATGGAGAATCGCCACGTCTCGTACGAGACATCTTTTTCAAACAGCTTGGCCAAGTCAATCCACTGCTCTCGGTGTTAGACGTGGCGGCACAGCGGTTTTCTGATGAAGTTGTGAATGCTCCTTCACCGGATACAGCAATTCGCCATCTTCTGTCCCAGTGCGGAGCTGGCAAGGTCTATGTAAGTGCCCAGTGCATTCCGGCGGCAATCAACCAACTTCATCGGGCTCACATCGCATACGTTATTGCTCGTGCTGATCGACTCTGTTACGAATTGCGCCACCACGCAAACGTGCGAGGAGAGTCGCGACAGAACGTTCCCAAAAAAGGCGACTTCCTGAGATGGACTGTGGCGACTCTGCTAATGAACCACATCCCAGCTCCAACCATTGAATTTCCGCCAGCGGACACAACGATGACAAGTATTTTTCCAGACGCTACTTTGGCTCTTGTTGACTATTACCGGTTATGCCGAAATGAGGAATTCCATGATGAGTTGGGTGAATCAGCTGATAGTGGTGCCGTAAAGTTATTTGCTGCGCTGCCCATTGGAAAGATTAAGGCCGCGTTCGGCAAGGAGCCAAACGCCCCAGGAGCTCTGACGATCAAAGACGCAATACTCTGCTCGAAAGCGTGGCAGGACGCATCGATCTATCTTTGCCAACTGCTCATTTGGGAAGAGCTTGCACAGTGTCTGCTTCAGAAACGTTTTGGTGGTCTTCAAGCGACTCGTCGACGCAACGGAGCTGAACAGTTACTGCGCATTGAATACCTTTGGACAGAACCCAGCATTCGTAATATGATCAAGCACTTGGGCTGGGAAGCATGAGGTTAATGCGCGCCCCGGGCCACTGCACTGCAGTGGCCCACCTCCCAAACGCATTCTGTTGCATTGGCATGCGTTTGGGAGGGGTTGAGATGAAGGTTCGAATCCTTCCCCAGCTATTGTTCAATTCCAGTAACTGATGCGAAGCGAAATTGGACTTCCCTTCGATGCGAGCGACACAGCAGCGGCTTCGATACGCTTCATCCCCGGATTTGAGTCCATTGTGGCAAGGACAAGGTTGTACTGAGCCGCTACCGAAGCAATGAGTAGATCACGCTCATCTATTCCGAGTTCCTTTCCGGTGGTGCGGTCTTTGAGTTGTTCAGGCAGTCGTTCTTTGTGACCCCGATTTTTTAGTGTTGCATGCAACCGCCAAACCTCAGCGCGAAGTTGAGAATACGGCTCAACCGTATTGTCATCGATTCCAAGATGAAGCGGGTATCGGTTGAAGAAGGCTTGGAGTTGAGCGCGTTGGACCGGATCAGGGTTATTGGCTTTTGCCATGCCAAATTCGATTTCGGCAATTGCAATTACCGGCAACATGATCGGTGCAGCACCAAGTGCTTTCATATGTCCCTCGATCGTGGTGTAACGATCATCCGTTGGCCTCGCAAGCACGGAAATCACATTGTTATCTAGCAAATAGCCATCGCCCACAGCCACCTACTCGACCTCCGTCAGTGCGTCAATCAAACCCGGGTCGTCGATGCGGGGAATATTGTCGAGCAAAAAACTTGAATTGCAGTTTGCAAAATCGCTGCTTAGGTACATCCAGAGCGGGATGTTTGGGCCAAAGTTGGCCGGAATGTATTCGGAGAACTTAAACGACACTCGGCGTTCAAAGCCTCGAAAGAAATCGAGCAGTTCGCGTTCAAGGCGTGGCGGCAGGTTGTACGCTTGCAATAGGATCGCGTCGATAGCTAGAAGGGCATGTCTGGCTGCCCGATCAACATTGGGGCCTCGTAAAGATGATTCACGGTTCCACATATCCTGATATCGCCGAACAGCATGCGTTAATGACTGCGACAGCATTGGTGTAAGGCTCGGAATCGGAATGCTCTGAATTGTTTTTTTGCGAATATCAAGCTTGTTTTCGCGGCAGGCGACGAATGCGTTGGCGATTGGCCCATTCAGGATGGCCGCGATAACTTCAATTGGGATACCATCGCTCGGCCAGAGAGTTGTAAACCTTTGAGAGCAGCAATGCTCTGCGTCATCCGTGAAAGCTGCCATTCTCCATGCACCGCGAGAAACGGTTGCTGCGTTCACAAAGACCTTGGGCTTGTCCCAGTCGAATTCAAACGCATTCCGAAGTCTGTCTTTCTTTTGAAATGAAAGGTAGTGCGTTGCCGGAGGCTGAAAAGCCATGAGATTTTCATCAACTTTGTAAAACCCTTTGCGGAAACCCGGTTTTTCGGTCTTCGAGATGTACTTGTCCTCGTCAAATGGAGGTTGCCACTGGACGCCGCGATGCAGAGTTGCGATGTCGCCGATCGTCTGAGAACTCTTCAGGTAATCCCACAGTTTGGCGAGTGGCGTAACTTTCAATGACACCGTAACGGATTCAACGGGTTTGGTCTCCGTTTCCCGCCACGCTACTTCGTAATCCGAAAGGAAGCGTCCCCGATCGCCATCGCCGACATGCGAGTATGTTACCCGAACCTTCTTGTTGTCAGTGTGCGGAGACGTCGCCAGAAGAATGGCCGTTTCGATCTGACTTTGATTGAACACTCGGTCGGGTAAGGCCACGATTTCGATGTCACTGAATCGCTTCGCCATGACTTCTCGGATGGACTTATAGCCTTTGCCATCGAGTACCTGTCTGGGCAGAACGAATCCCAGCGTGCCGTTCGGATTGAGTCCGCTCAAAACCCGGGTCAGCAATTCAACTGGCTTCTGAGTTGAAGTCAATCCGGTGTATGCAGCACGCTCTTCCGGCGTGAAGGGTTCGTAGGGTGGATTGCAAAACACAATGTCGGCACGTTTGATAGTATTCTCGAAAGGCTGTGAGTCGAAAACATCGGCTTGCCTGAGATCCCATCCGTTTGGAAATGGAAAATCAGCCAGCATCAGGCACAGTCGACTGATTTCGAGTGCAAACCCATCTTTTTCGAATCCTGAAAGCGACTTCACGAAAAAACGGTGTCGTTCGTCCGGATCTACATTGGCTGGCAGCAAATCGCGAAGTCGTTCCAATGCAGCAACGAGAAAGATTCCGTGCCCGGAACACGGTTCAACAATTCGCAATGGTTGCGAGACGTCTGCCTCGGTCAACATTTTTCCGGCGATGTACCTCGCGACGCTCACCGGCGTACTGTGAATGCCAAGCTGCTTTCGAGACTTGTCGTCGATCAGAGTGTGTTCGTAGACGTACGCGAGCGACTCAACGGAGAGATTTTCAAAGCTGATGCTGTTCCACAATCTCTGACCGACAATCAAACGGGTTTCAGCATCATCAATCACAGGCTCCGGTTGTTTATAGTACTTTCCGACTCGGCTCAGTATGTCATCGACATCGTCGAAGTTTCTGATCGAACGAAATCCGTTCACCTGCCGATCGCAAAGAACTTTCGCTGCCAACAAGCGGAACACTAATCGAAACAATTCCTGGACGTTTGGCTTTCGACCTGTTTCACGCTTGTGCGTTGTCGTCGCGATCGTGAGTACATCCTTAAGCAATCCATCCAGTTTCGTTCGGACGTGCTCCTCAAGCGCGGGCAGCAACCCGATGTCAATGAAGTCCAGTTGCCGCAGCTTGAGCGTCGGTGAGATGTTCTTTGCTCGAAGGATGCTATCTGGTGACCAATCTGCGGCATTTCGAGCAAACTCTTGTCGGATGTCATCTGCCGGAATCACCTTCCAGATCGTTGGCGCGTCAGCGCTCACACGCCACTGGCGAACGACAGTGTCATCGACCTCAAACGCAACAGGTGCTCCGAAGGCCCGGCATGCGTTAATCACGCCTTGTCGTTCGTTATCCGCCGCAAGCACCACGCTGACACACGCCGTATCGAAAGACGGTGGAGTTCGCCCGAATGCAGCAACTGGCAGGATACGAGTTGGCGAGTCTGCTTCAAGAAAGTCTGTGTATGAGTAATTCTCAATGAGCAGATTGCGTCCGTAACCGGCCGCTTCCAACTCAGCGACGACTTGTCGAAAACTGGCTTGCTGTGATGTGCTCTTGAAGTTCATTTCGTCCGGCAATCTGCGGGGTTACGTCGATCTATGGGAAGTTTAACAATCCGGGTTCGATGTGTCTCTGTGAGTTGCCGGTGACAAAGAATTGCTGCGAAAAATGTTTGTGAAACTGCGGTTAATCCTTTTCTGGTTGTCCCATTTGATGAGTGTTTTAGTGCAAACGCGGGGAAATGGTGTTCTCTTCGTGAAAGATCTTTGCGTTCCCAGCCCAGAACGCCCACCTCTCCCGTAGAGATGGTGAGCTCAATGGGCACAGAATAGCGACGTCATTCAGACCGGGCGAAGCGACGTTTAGCTTGGGATAACCCGCTCCGGTCAGATCGACCGGAGCAGCGAAGGATGTAGCGAAAAGTCCGACAGGCGTGATCAATTTGACGGCGACCCACGCACATTTCTTGGCCGAGCCGGCAAGTGCCAGAATCCGGTCGATCCGACAATCCAGGCAGCAGATATCAGGACGTCATTGCTCACTCAGGACTCACCGTCCTGAGTCAAGAACGGAATGACGCAACTTACTGAAGGGATCGGCGACCGAAGAAAAATACAGCAATCTCCAACCCTTGATATTGCTCCCTGCCAGGCACGAGAATGGGTGTCGCATACATTCCTTGGTCGGCATCGACCGACTCTGCCAAAGCCCATTCAGCAATCTGGATTGCCTCACCCCGGAAGAAAGTGTGGCAGCCGGAATCTCCTGACTGCACGCCGCAGGGAACAATCCCACCGCTTTGCTGCTCCGCAGGTTGGATTGATTCCGTGTGAATTTTAGGCCGGATTCCAGATCAGGATTTCGCCTCTGCCGGGGATGGATGTGTCGCCGCAGTGGCGGGACCAGGTGCCGACAGACGGGTTGTTGGGCAGTGAGATTCCGTGAGAGCGCAGTTCGCTGGCATAGAGATCGATGAAGGATGGATTGTAATGGCCGGATGCCACGAATGTGGGCATGAGCGGCAGTGGCTGGAGTGACAGAATTGTGCCACGGACCATCCAGGCTCCGGTGCGGATTTCGGCGCCGCTCATCAGGATTATCGTGCCGCCTTTCATCTGCAGGCCGCAGAAATCGCGGACCTTGCCGCCGACGACGATGGTCCCGCGACGCATCCTCATGCCGACTTCCAGTCCGGCCGTGCCACCGACAATGATGGTTCCGTTTCTCATCCCGCGCAGGCTACCGCGATAGGCGGCTCCGATCTGTCCGCCACCGTTGCCATGCACATGGATAAAGCCGTTGAGCATTTCCGCACCGATCCAGTCACCGGCGTCGCCCGTGACTTCGATTCGTCCGCCGCGCATGTCTGCGCCCAGATGCATGCCGACGCTGCCGTGGACTTTGAGTTGTCCGCGACTCATGCTTTTGCCGAGCAGTTTGACCTGATGCAGGTCGCCGTGCATCTCGATGTGGTCACTGTATTCACCAGTCACCTCAAAGAAGTCGTCCAGCCGGCAGTGCCGCTTGCCGTGATAGACCAGACTGCTGCGAATCTGTTCGTTGGACATGGTCACGAACGCATCGGGCGTCACCGTCTCGGCTTCGAGCGGAACTTTCGGACGTTCTTTGAGTGTCAGTGTGATGGGGCTCATGGATCTGGATATTTGAAAATGTTTTAGGAGTTGAATACCTGAGCGGCTTGGCGCTAGCGGGCTGTTGATTTAGTCGGCCGTTGGGCAATACCCCGGTTCAATGACGGAAATCAGGATGAAAACAACCGAGGCTAGCGCCTTTCGGCTCATGAGTAGCACTGAATCAACAATCCCCTAGCCACCGGGATTCATTGGTCATTCGGATTTGGTCATTGGGATTTCAAACAAGTACCGGTGGTTAGCACCATTCCGCTCAGATATCAATACAGTCACGGATCTCGGCGTGTTCAATGCGTTCCATTTCCACGGGATAGTTTTCGAACGACATCGTATAAACGTCTTCGAACTTTGGCTTCAGGAAGCTCTCGATGTCCGGATTGAACGAGGGCTTCACGATGAACTCGCGACCTTCCGGCGTCGCCCGGATGTCGCCGTCTTCAATCACGACTTCACCGCCCTTGAGCACATATCGCGGGTGGCTGAACATCTTTGCAATGTCCTTTTCTTCTTCGTAAATCACGACGTCCGCGTCAGCTCCGATGCCCAGACTGCCCTTTTGATTTAATCCCAAAGCCCGTGCCGGACCGGCGGAAGTAATCGTGGCGATTTCATAAAGCGTGTATTCGCGATCGATGTCCGGCAGCGTGATGCGTTCACGCGCGATGGGACTCAGCTTGGTCATGCACTCCTTCCGGAAATCGAAACTCATCAGGAGCTGAATGATTTCAGGATAGCGCCAGAAACAGGCACCGTTCGGATGATCGGTGGACAGAAAAATTCGCCACGGATCGTTGATGAGCAGCAGCAGTTCCAGACCAACCGCCCATTGGATCGAATTCACGAGGTTGCTCGGGCGATAGGTGTACGGCACGATGCCGCAGCCCGTTTCGTTTTCCACGTCCAGATTGCCCCATTTGCGGCCTGTGAGCTTGTAAAGCAGATGTTGCCACGGACCATCGGCAGTGATCGTGACCGTATCGCCAAACAGCACGGCACCGGCGTCGGTGGTCATGTTGGTGTGCGTGTTAAAGTACTCGGCAACTTCGGCCGACGCCGATCGCATCGTGTCCCAGTCATCGCCACCGTACGCATGATACTGCAGATGTGCGATGTGGGCTCGACGGCCTTCCAGCAGCTTCATGGTTTCCAGCGTCGTCCAGACATTGCCGGGTGCGCCAAGATTGTTGCAGTGCAGATGCATCGGATGCGGCAGGCCGAGTTCATCAACGATCTGCGAGAGTCCGCCGATAATCGTGCCTGGCGTGATTTTGTTGTAACCTTCAATCGGGTCTGTGAGCTGCTTAGCGTCTTTGCCCCATTTCCATGCGGCGACGCCGCCGGGATTGACGGCTTTAACACCGTAGGACTTGGCCGCCCAGATGTACCATGCGACAACGTCTTTCGCACGTTCGAAGTCCCCGGCTTCAAACAGGTCGAGCAGGATTTCGTTATTTGCCATGAGCACGCAACTGCTCTTGTCGAGGATCGGGATGTCGTGCAGTTCTTCGTGCGTGTGTCGTGCGGAAAGCACAGGTACGGCGGCCTCGTTGACGGTGGTCCAGCCCATGCCTGCGTAGAGATAGCCGGTGGCAAACGTCGTCGGAGCCATGCCCCCCAGTCCGGAACGACGTGACTGCGTCCGAATAAACGCCGTCGTGCGTCGATGATCTTCCGGCGTCATGGCGCGTGCGAAGTTGATTGAGCCGCCTGCGACGTGCGTGTGGACGTCCACGCCGCCGGGAAAAATAATCATCCCTGTGGCATCGATCGTGCGGCCGCCGATGACCGACGAGACAAACTTGCCGCCGTCAATACACAAGTCCCGGACTTCACCGTTGATGCCGTTAGCGGGATCGTAAATCTTTCCGCCCGTGATCCGAATCATGTCGTGCCTTGTTGGTGGTCTTGACAATTGATCTGGCAGGATTTCAGTGCTCTGCCACTAACTTCTTAATCCTAATCTTAATCTTAATCTTACTTCGCAAACTAAACTGTTCTGCAGACCAGAGATCAGGTCGCTTTGGGAACTGCAAATCGATTAAGATTATGATTAAGACCGAGGGTACATATAACCTATCTCTGCATCACCGTCATTGGGCCACCGTCCGGAATCCAGTGCGGCTTGCGTGCGACGGCTTCGTTGATCCTTCGCACCACTTCCTGATCCGTAGGATACGGTGACTTCAGCGCGGGCTTCAATGGCAGCGGGATTTCATCCATACGGTAAGCGGTTCCAGGAGCGCTGATGCCTGCAACCGCCGTCGTGATATGAACTCGGGCCAGGCGGCTGGTGTGCGTGACTTTCGGGTCGAGCACGATCGTGGGAATCCGGGCCAGATGATCGATCGCCGGCTGGGGCATCGTCGCACCCGGGTCGGCTCCCAGAATCAACGCTGCATCCGTGTCGCCACGGACCAGCACATCGACGGTCGAAAACTCGCCAGGGTTATAGCGTGGATAGCCGCGATTAAAGGTAATTCCGAAAGGAAACCCTGTCTGCCAGCGCATGATGACGTCGGCGCCGGTGACGTTTCCATGGCCGCGCATCGGCATGGCCACGAACTTGGTGAACGCATTGAGTTCCGCCGCCAGCGTCAGCAATGCTGCCGAATTCATGTGCTTACCGCGAGTCATCGACAGACCCATGCCGAAGAACAT
>JAYTAK010000656.1:0-3714 GCA_043737515.1 Candidatus Kuenenia sp.
CTCTATCCTAAACCTACCGCCCTGCGAGCCGCCCATGACCAAAGGACTTTCCGAGAAATCCAAACAACTCCGCCGCCATCTGCTCAACCACAACGCTCCCGACGTCATGCGCCGGATGCAGGAATCCGGCATGTCAGATCCGGTCGGGCTCATCATTGAGATGACCGACGATATCGGCAAACAGTTGACTTACGCGGCCCTTGAGAAACAGGGCATGCCCAGGCACGAGATCCCGGAACTCATCGCGTCTTACTGCAAGAACGCGATCCCGACCTTCAAAGCCGTTATTTCCTTCGAGACTGCCAAAAAAATCCTTCACATTACCTCCGAAACCGCGATCCAGAACCTCGCTGCCCCACGCAAACCGGGCATCCACTGGATCGTCGTCGTCGGAGGCGGGGGAAACAGTTATGCACAGGTTCCAGTGATGAAGCGTTAAACCAATTCGTCAGGATCCAGTGCCCCGCGTAGCCGGATTCGTCAGAATTCGGAGCCCACTGTAGCCGGATTCGTAAGAATTCGGACTTTCGTTCTCTGCTCACAATCACCAGAGTTCTCACGAACTCTGCGACAACGATTCATTCGAATCGGGCCCTGCCCAATTGACGCGAGTACTATTCCCGCACTCCAGCGTCTTCGAGAACTGTCGAAGCATCGAGTTCCTCGCCTATCGGCCAATGCCGAACGCACCGACGGCATAGAGAAATACAGCCGCATCATCCTGTCGAGCGATCGAGTTTGAGTGATCCCCTCATTCAGCCATCGCGAAACCGTTTCCGGAGCAATCCCAAGATGCTCCGCAAAGTTTTTCTGGCTAACGTTGCAGCCGTCGATACCAGCCCGAATTTCGTGCGGTGTCAGCAAACCCAGTTGTTTCCGAAGTCCAAGATTGATTTGTTCATCGGTGTTCGAAGTGAAGCACTGCTCGCCGCAGTTGTCGCACTGATCGATCTGCAGAGACGGAATGTGAAACGAGTGGATCTTGCCGTCGTGACGCACTTTCGCGTCGTAGGCAATCTGCCGCTGGTTAACAACATCGTATTCGCTCATCTGTATTTGAAAGGCGACAGCTGGGTCATCCGCGCGGCTCATCTGAAACGCAAGCTTTGCACTGCCGATGGCACGGTGCTGAAACTCGATGAGATCCTTGCTGCGGCGACGTTGAAAGGAAGCTATCAGATCTGGGTCTCCGCGAACAAAAATCAGAAAGCTCGCTGGGCACACGTAGAAGTGCGCAGTACGTCAGTGACGATGCTCCGTCCGAGAATTCATGAGAGCTCTCGCAGGCTTTGGTGGCTTCCTCGGTCGCAAGTCTGACGGTGAACCTGGCTGGCAAACCATCTGGCGTGGGCTCGAAACTCTCATCCTCGCCCTTCGCGGTTACCTCGCCTCGCAAAAAAATGTGGGTAAGGATGAGTACGACCTATACGACCTATACGACTTATGCTACCGCAGGTGCCGCTCGCCCTACGACAAAATATCCCTGATCACTTCACCATGCACATCGGTCAGGCGGAAGTCGCGACCGGCGTAGCGAAACGTCAGTTGCTTGTGATCAAAGCCCAGGCAATGCAGCATTGTGGCATGAAGATCATGCACGCTCACGGGATTTTCCGCAGCCTTGAAACCAATGTCGTCGGTGGTGCCGTACGTCGTGCCGCCTTTGATTCCGCCACCTGCCAGCCAGACGCTGAAGCCCCAGTGATTGTGATCCCGACCGGACTGCGGTTTCCCGTCACCTGACAATTCCACCGTCGGTGTACGACCAAATTCGCCGCCCCACAAAATCAGTGTATCCTCAAACATTCCGCGCTGCTTCAAATCCGTCATCAGCGCGGCGATCGGCTGGTCGATTTCGCCCGCCAGATTTCGATGAGCCGCTTCAAGGCCCGCATGATTGTCCCACGGCTGGCCCGCACCATGCCACAACTGCACATAGCGCACACCGCGTTCGAGCAGTCGCCGGGCGATGAGCGTCTGCCGCGCGTGAACGCCGCCTCCGTACATTGTCTGAATATGTTCAGGTTCGTGGCTGACATCAAACGCTTCGGCAGCATCCTGCTGCATGCGAAAGGCCAGTTCAAATGACTGGATCCTTGCATCCAGGCGTTGATCGATTCGCGCGGCTCGGTGTTCGGCATTCAGTCGTGCCAGCAGATTCAACTGACGTCGCTGAGCGTCGGTCGCAATCTGCGGGTGTTCGATGTTCTCAATGAGCTTACTCAATTCCTTGTGCTGCGTGTCGATGTAGGTGCCCTGATACGCACCGGGCAAAAAGGCCGACTGCCAGTTTTCATTGTCCTTAATCGGCAGGCCGTTTGGACACATCGCCACAAATCCGGGCAGGTTTTGATTCTCGGTGCCCAGACCGTACAAAATCCATGCGCCCATGCTGGGGCGAGGCTGCACCGAATCGCCGCAATTCATCAGCATGAGCGACGGTTCGTGATTCGGCACCTGCGCATACATGGAACGGATCACGGCGATGTCGTCGATGTGCTGTGAGGCCGTTTTGGCGAACAGCTCGCTGACTTCGATCCCCGACTGCCCGTACTGACGGAACTTGAACGGCGACGGCATTGCGGCACCGGTCTTGCGTTCGGTCCGCAGATTGTCACCCAGCGGCTGGCCGGCATACTTCGCCAGCAGCGGTTTATTATCAAACGTATCCACATGCGACGGCCCGCCATTCAGAAAAAAATGAATGACCCGCTTCGCGCGCGGAGGAAAATGCGGAGATCTGGCGATCAGCGATCCATCCGTCGCTGCTTCCGCCGCAACCACGCGCCCATCATCCTGCAGCACCTGTGCCAGTCCCAGAGCGCCGAGCCCCAGTGCGGATCGTGTGAGCAGGCTCCGGCGATTCATCGGCGGCGTGTGCAGGTTGGTCTGTCGCAGAAGTTCGATGGCATTACGCCATGAGGGAGTGTTTCGCACGGCAAGTCTCTTGAGGGGCATTCCGGCAGGCGGGAGGAATTAATTTTAGCCGAGCCAATTGCAAAAGTCCCGCGAAGATTGCCGAGAACCCTGCGTCGCCGAATGTTGCCTTCATTGAATTCCGTGTGAGCCTTTCTAACATTCACCTGTATTCATGCAATCGTTTAACGGCGAGCGGCTGGGCGGCCGGGGCTGGACTGAGCGAAGGAAGCCCCGGGGATTCGAGCTAACGCTCTCCAACCCCACCCGCCTTCTCTTCGAAAAACAATGGCATCGACGCAGAGTACCGGGGTTTCGAGCTAGCGCTCTCCAACCCCGGCCACCCTCAATTCAAATCCTCACAATGCACTAGAAAAGGACGTCCCGTGACCTCCCCAGACCCAAACGTGAAGACTCAGCGAGAGCTGCTGGATCAGCAGACCCGAGAACTGGTGCAGTGGCATTTTGGAGATAACACCGGCTGCGAGTTTTGGCTTGAGAAGAAGAAGACGTTCAACTTCGACCCGCTCAAGGATGTCAACTGCTTTGACGACCTGAAGAAATTCCCGCTGTTCGAAGACGACTGGCTGAGAGGCGGTCCGATGCGGCGCTGGGTGCCCAAACAACTGCAGGACAAACCCATCTATGTCTTCGAAACCGGCGGCACGACGGGCGTTCCCAAAAGCCGCGTGGTCGTGGAAGATCACTGGATCGATTACGAACTCTTCAGCGCCACACTGCCGGATGAATCATTTCCTCGTGGCTCAAACTGGCTGATGCTGGGGCCATCCGGTCCTC
>JAYTAK010000657.1:0-3714 GCA_043737515.1 Candidatus Kuenenia sp.
GAATTCCATTTGCTCCAGGTTTCGCCACCGTAGTGCAACATCACCTGAGTTGCATAGTAGTTGTAGTACATGTTTCCAGGGTCGGGACCGGTCGCACTCAGTGTTTCCACAGCCATCTTCAATCGCGGCTCTTCACGCGACATTCCGGACAACATGCGACACACCAGTCCGATCGCGGTGGTTGATGCCTTGGCATCCTGCACGCTGCTGTAACCATAAAAACCATTTTCCGCCTGCACCTGATCGAGAAAAAGGTTGGCTCCGCGAACCGCGTTGGGACTCACCGGGATCTCGGCATGCACTGCGCTTTTCAGTGCCATAATCTGCCATCCCAGAATGGATGTATCGCCGTCGGTCCCGGGGTTATAGCCCCAACTGCCGTTTTTTTGACTTTGTGCATTGATGATGAACTTGATAGCCGCCGCGGCGGATGGCTCCAGTTGACGAATCATGGCGATGCGCAGGCGGTTGTTGGCGCGTTGATCTTCCTCGCCGACATGCTCCTTGACCTCATGCTGCAGCATGGTCAACGTCTCGCACAATGCTGTGGCGGCGATCGCATGAGTGTACATGCCCGTGTTGTTGGCATGTTGTCCTCGCAGATCCAGCCCCGCCGGCGCTGCACTCGAATGGGCCAGCAGAAACTTGACACCGTTCAGGACAGACTCCTGAAAATCACCTTCGAACGGCGTGTTCCCGGCACCCAGCATTGCCAGAATCGCCATCCCGGTGGCAGCGTTGCGGCAGTTATCACCCAGCGAACCCGCCTGCGAGCAAGTTCCTTTGCATTCGCCGCCAGTGTGATCATAGCTCCAGCCACCATCCTCAGCCTGATGATGGGCCAGCCACGTCAATCCCTGCTGGACAGCTTTTTCGCTGGCCGCAGAACCTCCCATTTTCGCGACCATCGCTGAACGTCCGGCTTTGCTGCGTCCGCCGAATTCAGAGGACGCAATGGCGGAGGCAGCCTGACTGCTGATGTCCACACTGGTCTGGATGGATGCGAGTTTCAGATCGTTGATGTTGACATCCACTGTGTCCATACTCTCAACCTGTGAATCAACAAAGGTCTCTGCCGGAGGCGTGGATTCTGACAGTTCCACGGGCTGATCCACTTCCATCATCTCCAGCTCTTCAGTCTGCGCCGTTTCCGGCTCAAACTCGCTGGTGATCATCATGAATTCTTCCTTCGCCTCCGATGGCAGGAAGATCGCTGCAAGAATAAAGATCACACCCGCATGAACCGCGAGATTTGTCGCCAGCACAGCCAGGCGTCGGCGTTGCGTGGCATCTGGATGCAGCAGGCGATGCAAACGCTGTTTGAACGTGAGTGGTTCTTCCGAGGTTTCCTCTTCTGTCTCGAGTTCCGGCGTCTCTGATTCCTCATCAGATGCTTCTGTCTCCGCCGTTGCTGATTCGAATGCCGGTGATTCCAACTCGGGCGATTCAAACTCAGGCGATTCAAATGCTGTAAAATCGCCAGAATTTGTCGGGAAAGAATTCTCCGGATCAGCCACTGCGATCTGACTGCCAAAGCCTTTAACAAATTCAAGTTCTACGGCGAGAACGTCGTAAAACCCATCTGCTTTCGCGTCGGCCAGATCGGCCACAGGAATCTCAAAGATATCCTTTCCGTCGGAAACAATCGTCCGCTCACGAAGCGCCGGAATGTAGAAGCCGTCAGCGCAGGCTTCGTCAAGGTCGCTGACCGGAATCAGAAAGAAGTTTGTCCCGTCGGATACGGTGATTTTCCGTTCGCTCATTCCGTATCTCCAGGCTTGACCTGTTGCCGACGTGATTTCCAGTCTCCGCTTGTCTGAGTTTCTGTCGGCGGTTTTTCTGCGGGAGGCTCGGCCACCGCGCGCTTTTCAGGCGGTGGACCAATGATCGTGTCGCGCACGGTCGCGGGCTTTGAAGGTGCCACTGACTTTGGAACTATTGCAGGATTCGCAGCCTTCGCGGGTGCTTTCGTCGCTACGGTTTTTGGGACGATTGCCGACTTTGAAACAACAACCGGCGGGGGCGCGGTCGGTGTCTTTGCGGCGACTGTCTTTGCGGCGGCTGTCTTTGCGGCGGCTGTCTTTGCGACGGGCGTCTTTGCGGCGGGCGTCTTTGCGGCGGGCGTCTTTGCGGCGGCTGTCTTTGCGGTCGGCGTCACTGTCACAATCGGAGCGGCAGGCCGAGCCACGGGAGCGACCGCCGACACCTGACTCGGTTCACCTGCAGGCGAGGTTTCCAGCAATCCGGCGTCGATGCGCCCTGCCCAGTACGTCAAGTCCTCAGCCGACAGACCGCTCTCACGTTCGATCGTCATTTGCGCCTTCGTCCCGACCGTCGGCAGCGCGGCGGTGACGTGCAGGCGTCCGTCGTCACCGTAATTGAAGAAGACATCGACCGGAGTGGCAGCCGGCAGATCGGGTGGCAGATCACGGACAACGCAGTTGCCAATCAGCGTCGCATGTCGCCCTTCGTCGTCTCCGCCTTCCACAACTTTCACCGAGACGCTCGACTGATTCTGGCGCGAGGTCGCAAAACGTTTGCCTTTCTTGACAGGCAGCCGTGAATTGCGCGGGATCATCATCGACCGTCGCTGTCCGCCGGAATCCTTGTCCAGTCCCAGCAAACCCAGATCGTGGGAATTCACATTGTGGACCGAGATTGTGGAAGTCAAACGCTGATCGGTCGAGAGCAGAATTCCCGCATAGATCGCGGCACCGTGCCCAACGGATTCGTCAGCGGACAGCGACCGATCGACCTTCAGATTCGATTCCGCTTCCAGCATCTCCTGGACCATGGGCATCCGCGACGATCCGCCCACGAGCAACAGTCGCGAGACGTCTTTCCATGTGCGGTTCGCTTCTTTGAGAGCTTTGCGGGTCGTCATCAAAGTGCGATCGATCAGGTCGCCGCAAAGTGTTTCAAAGTGCGCGCGATCCAGTGGCACCTGGACCCGATTGCCATCCATCGAAAACCGAATGACGACTTCGTCGCGCTGCGACAGCGAACGCTTGGCATCTTCGGCTTCCGTCAGCAGTCGCTGTCGCTGAGACGGATCTTTGCGGGGATCCGTGCCAAACTGAATCAGAAACTGTTCAGCCACAAAATCGGCGATGCGATGATCCCAGTCAATGCCTCCGAGATACACGTCGCCGCCAGTGGAGATCGCCGAATAGTCATTGCCCACGATTTCCATCACGGTCACGTCAAACGTGCCGCCACCGAGGTCGTAAACCAGAACAGTTTCCAGCGACTCGGTTCGGCCTTCCGGCGAAACAAAACCTCGCTGAACTCCATACGCGAGTGCGGCGGCGGTCGGTTCGTTAATGATGTCAACGACATTCAGACCGGCAAGGCGACCGGCGTCCTGAGTCGCCTTGCGCCGCGGTTCGTTAAAATAGGCGGGCACCGTGACAACACACTGATCGAGGGGGCCCAGGCGATGAATCGCATCGTTCCTGAGTTTGCGCAGAATCAGTGCCTGAATGACTTCGGGGGGAATCTGCTGGCCGGCAACAGGAATTCGATAGCCAACTTTGCCGAGATCGCGCTTTGCATACTGGACGACGCGATCAGGCTCATATTCCGCAGCCTTCAGCGCTTCTTTTCCCACGACAATCGATTTGCGATCGAAGAAGACCACGCTGGGTGTCGTCGTGTCACCTTCCAGATTCTGCACCGTACACGGACGACCGGTGTTGTCCAGATGCGCGACAA
>JAYTAK010000658.1:0-8437 GCA_043737515.1 Candidatus Kuenenia sp.
AATATCGTCTGCCGGAAGCGTGGCATCGGTGATGCTCGCCAGCAGCCGCGCGAATAAATCGCGGTTGAACGGTGTGGTCATGGCGATCAGACGAATCAATTCGTGATCCAACTGAGCATCCCCGGACGGAAACGCTGCCGCGACTTTGGTCATGATCGGGTTGAGTTCACGTTCCAGGGACGTCAGTGGTAACGCAGGTGCGTAGCCGTCAAACATTACCGGTCGATCCTTGACCGGGCCGACATCTCCCAGAGTCATCTGCAGAATGCGGGCCGCGTCGAAACGATCTTCGCTCGACGACGTCGTGGACGCAAGCACGTCCGCCGCGACTGCCGCTGATGGTGGACTTTGCAGGGGCGCACGCAGGCAGCGTCCCATGTGAAACCACATCAGAGCACGCGGATTTTTCGCCAGAGCCTTCGCAATGGCGTTGCGGTGGTCTTCATTCATCCGGGAAACCAGCAGCGCGGCGGAAAGTCGCACGGTGCGATCATCGGATGCGAACGCCGCCGCGATCGCGGTCCCGGTGATGACAAACGTGGCATCAGATGTGGCAGAAGCAAGTGCTTCCAGTGCAAACCTCTGTACGAACGGGTCTCGGTCTGTGATGAGCTTGCGCAGGATATCCGTATCCGGTGCATCCGGGCGACTGCGTCCAACCGCCCATGCCGTTCGGGCGCGGACCAGATTTGATCCGGCCAGCGTCAGTTTGGATGCCGTGCCGCTGTCGAGTCCACCGAACATTTCGACAAGAATCTCGATCGCCCGCAGTCTTTCGGGGACTCGGCGAGTTTCCATCAGCGCGGCTTCGCGGAAGACGTCGGGACCCAGCGCTTTTGCTGCCGGAACCCACGTCGCGCGCGACCAACTGCTGTTCGGCTGCGGCGCGTCCAGAACGGCGTTCAACTGCTGTGACCCGGCATCCGTTCGCGCCGCTGCGGGCGGGGCTGAAGGCGCATCGCTGATAATGCGAAACACACTGCCGCGAGTTCCACGGCCACCGACGCTGACATACAGGCTTCCGTCCGGAGCAACTTCGATGTCTGTGGGCGCGAATCCGAATTGATCGCGGCCTTCGGCAAACACGGTGCCGTCTTTTTTCCATCCAGCACCGTCCTGAATCAGAGGCACGGTCAGAATGCGACCCAGAGTCCAATCCAGCATGAACAGCGCGCCGTGGTAGGCCTGCGGAAACTGATGATGCTGGTAGCAGGTGACTCCTGTGGGCGAGCCGCGTCCGAATGTCGCCAGCACCGGCGGCATGTCCGGATAACTGCCAGGTCGTTTGAGTCCCACCGTCACATATCCGGCGTTCGAAAGCGGCAGGACGTGAAACACCTGAGTCGGCAGATACCAGGGCAATGAGATATCGCGCTCGTCGTCGCTGTCATAGGTGAAGAAATCACCTGTGCCGTTGAACGTGAAGTCATACGCATTGCGAAACCCGTCGCTGACAATTTCTCCGCCGGAGAGATCCGGTTTCAGACGCAGCAACGTGCCCGACACCGGCGTCTTAATCGGCGACGTGGGAACGGTTGCATACAATGCTGTGACACCGGCAAAGTTTCCGGCCATCACATACCACCAGCCATCCGGACCTTTCTGAATCGAATGCACATGGTGCTCGCCGCCGGCGGAGATCTTCAGAAAAACCTGCGGCGGTCCGTCGGCGACATCGTCCTGATTGTTGTCGCGAAAGATCTGCAGTCCCTGATCTCCGGAACACAGCAGACTCGAGCCCAGGAAAAACATGCCCTGCGACCCCGTGTCCGGTTTGTCGGCAAACTGCTTAAACGTGTCAGCGCGGCCGTCGTTGTTGCTGTCGATGAGGATTCGGACATAGCCTGGCCCGGAAACAACGACGCGGCCTTTTGAATCAATCGTCATCGAATGCACGTCGTGAGCCAGATCATCATCGGCATACAATTCGACATGAAACCCGTCCGGCACGTTGATGCCATCGACGACGGTGGCAGAATCCGAAACGGTCGTGGAAACCGGCGGCAACGTCTGTTCGTCCGCATGCAGAGTACCGGGGAAGATCCCCAACACCACTGCGAGGAAAACGGCGATCACGATGCGGCATCTTCGTGAGACTTCTTCCAGGGAGGCTGGCGATAACATCCATCTCGTTGAGACATCCTGGCTCATCTGAATATCACTCCCTGAACCTGAAAACTATCCGTCGGAAAACTCGTTCGTGCTGCATCGATCCGGTCCCAGCGACAACCTCTGCAATGTCGCGGACTTAAGGCGAGCGGGGGATGTTAATCCCCTGATTTGTTCCAGATGACGCGGAAATCAGGGCACTTACGTACCCCGCTCGCCAGTCAAATTCCTTAAGTCCACGCCATTGGACAACCTCTGGCTGGGGAAGGGGTATCTTCTGCCGAGCCGTTTGCTCAGCCACCTCCAGCCGCGAGTTGCACATGATAGATGATGATTCGATCTGTTTGCAGTCCAGGCCGAACAGTCGTCGAACTGGGTGCATCAATGGCTTCGCCGCCGTGTCTGGTGCGAGCCGACGGAGCGGCTCGCCTACGTAAGTCCGCCGCTCCGTCGGCGGACATCTGGCGTTTTGCGGAAATCTTTTCAGTAAAACCAAACTCCCTACGTTTGCGGAGCAGAAATGCTGCCCGAAGCCACAGACCGCGACCAACGTTCGTTCATTTCGCGGGCAGTTTGGCGACTTCGATACTCAGATCTCTCAACTGACGCGCATCCACCGGTGCCGGAGCACCCGTCAACATGTCCGCAGCTTTTTGAGTCTTCGGAAACGCAATGACATCGCGAATGTTGTCGTCACCTGCGAGCAACATGACCCAGCGGTCCAGGCCCAGCGCGATTCCGGCATGGGGCGGCGCGCCGTAACGAAGGGCTTCCAGCAGAAAGCCGAAACGAAGTTCGGCTTCTTCTGGTTTGATGTTCAACAGATCGAACACCAGTTGCTGCATTTCGGAATCGTGAATACGCACGCTTCCACTGGCCGCTTCGTATCCGTTCACAACGAGGTCATAACTATCCGCGCGGACCTTACCAGGATCGGTCTTCATGAACTCTGCATCTTCCGGATTCGGCTGACAGAATGGGTGATGTTCCGCGTCGAAACGGTTTTCTTCGGCGTTCCATGTCACGAGTGGAAAGTCCAGAATCCACTGGCACTGGAACTGTGACGGATCGTAGAGATTGAGTTCTTTGCCGAGGCGATTTCGCAATGCCGCCAGCGCTGAGTTGGTCACTTTCGGAGTGTCTGCCACGAACAGCAGCAGGTCGCCGTCTTTGCCGTCCATGCGCGTCAGAATCTCACGCTGCTGTTCTACGGTAAAGAACTTCACGATCGTCGATTCGAGTTTGTCACCGACGACCTTCATGTAGGCCAGGCCCTTGGCACCGAAGTCGCCAACGAAGTTCTTCAGGTCCACATCCAGCAGACGCCGGCTGTATTTTTCCGCCGCGCCTTTGGCGTTAATGCCACGGACTCGGCCACCGGAACTCATCACACCCTTAAAGACGCCGAAATCGCAAACTGCGGCCACAGAGCCGATGTCCACAATTTCAAGGCCAAATCGCAGGTCCGGCTTATCGCTGCCGTAGCGTTCCATCACATCGCGATACGTATAACGCGGCAGCGGAAGCTGGATATCGACACCCCGCACTTTTTTCATCACATACGCGATGAGCCCGTCGATCGTGTTCAAAATATCATCGCGTTCGACAAACGCCATTTCGATGTCGATCTGAGTGAACTCAGGCTGTCGATCGGCGCGCAAGTCTTCATCTCGAAAGCAGCGTGCGATCTGGTAGTAGCGATCGAACCCGGCCACCATCAGAATCTGCTTGTAGATCTGCGGAGATTGTGGCAACGCATAAAAGCTGCCCGGATGGACTCGACTTGGTACAAGATAGTCGCGTGCTCCTTCCGGCGTGCTGCGTCCCAGCATCGGAGTTTCGATTTCCAGAAACTCGCGGGTGTTAAAGTATTCGCGGACAGCCTGCACGAGCTGGTGACGCAGGATGATGCTTTTCTGTAACTCCGGACGTCGCAAATCGACAAAGCGATACTTCAATCGCAACTCTTCGTTGGGCAGTTCACCGCCTTCGATTTCGAAGGGCGGCGTCTTGCTTTTCGACAGCACTGTGAGTTGCTGCGCCCGGATCTCGATTTCGCCGGTGGCGAGTTTAGAATTCACCAGGCCATCGCCTCGGTAACTCACTTCGCCGACGACTTTGACGACGTCTTCACGACGCAGCTTGCGGGCGACACCGTCGATCTTGGTGTCATCATCGGTGTAAAATACGATCTGAGTTTTGCCGTAGCGGTCCCGCAAATCGACAAAGACCAGTTCTTTGCCCTGTTCACGATAACTGTTGACCCAGCCGCACAATGTGACGATCTGGCCAGCGTGTTCACGCCGAAGTTCTCCGCAGGTATGAGTTCTATGCACAGCGATGGGGTCCGAAAACAGGGCCGAAAGGTGACATCAAGAGCGTCGGGAGTATAGAAGCCCGGCATTCTGGCTGAAAGAAAGGTTCGTGCAAACCCTGTCCGATTCCGAATTCGCGGTGGTTTCCCTGCGTTGAGACTGTCGCCGAATTCGCAAATCCTGTCTCGAACGGAGTTCTGTGTGGATTGCCCATTGCATCTACAGCGGTGCTTTGATGAAATGCCGCCCGCCAATTACCGTAGGTCCTTTCTGCCGGAAAGGATTGCGATTAGTAGGTCCTTTCTGCCGGAAAGGATTGCGATTAGTAGGTCCTTTCTGCCGGAAAGGACTTCGCGGCCAGCCGCGACCAGCGAACAAAAGCGGTTGAAGAATCAGCAACCTGTCGCCGTGGAGCGGACATCCGCTCCAATGGTTCGCCTCACGGCGAAAGTCCTCCCCGGCAGGGAGGACCTACTTGAAAGTCCTCCTCGGCAGAGAGGACCTACATCAAAGTCCAGCCCGGCAGGCTGGACCTAACTTTAGAATCCCAAGAGAGTCGTGTGCATCATGGATCCGGAATTTCGAGTTGAGTGTAAGGAATTGCTGAAGCGTATCGTCCATCTTCGAGACTGTCTTTGACTTGCCAGCCAAGACAGCTCGCATCGCAGAAATCAACGACAAAATGGCTGGCACCGATTTCTGGAACAACCAGGAACGCGCCCGGCAGCAAACAGACGAACTCAGGAAGCTCAAGACGACGGTCAGCCCGCTGCAGAAGCTTGTGAATGGCAGTGAAGACCTGCAAGTGCTGATGGAATTCGCGGAAGAAGACGATTCGGGCGAAAGCGAAGCGGAATTGCACGCCACCGTCGAACGACTCACGGTCGAAATCGCCCGCGTGGAACTTCAGGTCACGATGTCCAACCCGGCAGACTCGTGCGCGGCATATCTCACAGTGCAGGCGGGCGAAGGCGGCACAGATTCTGCCGACTGGGCTCAAATGCTGCTGCGGATGTACATTCGCTGGGGCGAACGAAAGGGCTTCAAAGTCGAAGAGATCGATATCTCGCCCGCTGAAGAAGCTGGTATTCGCAACGCCACGATTCTGATCACTGGCGAATATGTGTACGGCTACCTTCGCGGTGAAATGGGCAATCATCGACTCATTCGCATCAGTCCGTTCGATTCCGCTGGCCGACGACATACAGCGTTTGCGGCCGTGGATATCGTCCCGGAAATCGACGACGAAATTGAAATCGACATTCGATGGGATAAGGATATCAAGGAAGACACGTACCGGTCGAGCGGTGCCGGCGGACAGCACATCAACAAGACGGATTCGGCAGTCCGACTGACGCACCTGCCGACGGGAGTTGTCGCGGCATGTCAGAACGAACGCAGTCAGCACAAGAATCGCGCGACGGCGCGCAAGATGCTCACAGCCAAGCTGTATCAGATCGAAGTCGATAAACGCGAAGCTGAGATCTCCGCGCGGCATGGCGAAAAAACAAAGATCGGTTTCGGCGGCCAGACAGTGCGCAACTACGTGCTGCATCCGGATCAGTTCGTCAAGGATGCCCGTACCGGCACCAAGGTCGGCAACCCTCAGCCGGTGCTCGACGGCGATCTGGATCTTTTTCTGGAATCGTACCTGCGCTGGACACTGGCCGGATTATCGACGGCGGAAGAAGGTGTGTAAGCCGCAACACCGATTGAACATTGACGATCATCCACCTCATTCCGACAATAGCCGCCGGTAGCCAGTGCGTGAGTTTGCGAGTAGACTTCGGACACTCTGGCGAGCGTGGCTGCGGAAAACATTTCAAACGACCCTCTCGGGGTCCAGCTTTCGTATCAACATGGGAAGTTGTTGTTGACAGCAAATGGGCCTTAGAGAACCATGCACATTATCAGCCGCAAGCCACTCCGCGAATTCTGCGAAAGGCACCCTCCCGCAAAGACTCCATTAGACCAATGGTTCACAGAGGTGAGCCACGAGCGATGGATCAGTTTTGCAGACGTGAAGGCCATGCACAGAAGTGCAGATGTCGTGGCTGGCAATCGTGTGATCTTTAACATCGGCGGGAACAAATACCGACTCGTGGTGAAGGTCGCCTATAAATGCGGTAAGGTTTTCATCCGCTTTGTGGGTACTCATGCCGAATACGACAAAATCGACGCAAGGACTGTTTAACGGAATCCCCTCCATGTACCCAAAAATCATTCGGACCGAAACTGATTACGCGACCGCACTGGCACGTATCGAAGCGCTCATGGACGTTGATCCGGAGCCAGATTCCGACGAAGGTGAAGAATTGGAACTCCTGTGTCTGATTGTCGGGCACTACGAAGAGGTGAATTACCCGATGGATCTTCCCAACCCGGTGGACGCGATCAAATTCCGCATGGAGCAACAGGGACTGACAGCCGAAGACCTTGTTCCTTACATCGGCAGCACATCAGAAGTATCAGACGTCTTGTCGGGACTATGCGAACTCAGCAAGACGATGATCCGCAATCTTTCAACCGGGTTAGGCATTCCCGCAGAAGTTCTGCTTCAGGAACCAAGTACAATTGTCGAGAAATCGTAAGCCGCACCGCGAAGATGGAATGTCGCCGGGACACTCGACGAAACGGGTGATCTCGACGACACTGAGACTGAGGAGTCCTGAATCGTGTCCGTACCTGCAGACCCTGTCCTGATTCGCCATCTGAATCTGAAGAACCTTTTGTCTTTCGGACCGGACAATCCTGGTATTGATCTCACGGCATTGAATGTGCTGATCGGTCCGAATGGCAGCGGCAAGTCAAATGTCATTGAAGCAATCAATCTGCTTCGAGCGGCTCCGAAAGAACTGGAGGCAGTGATTCGAACCGGAGGTGGCGTTGCGGAATGGATCTGGAAAGGAGATGCAACGAACGTTGCCACCATTGCCTGTTCCTTGCGAAATCCAGAATCCGTGCTTCCTCTTCTGCACTTGCTGTCATTTGGTGTGCATTCTCAAAGATTCACGCTGGTTGACGAACAGATCCGGGATACAGGCATTAGCCCCCCAAACACTGTTCAACAATACTACGAAGGATTTGCGGACGGAACTCCTAACCTTTGGTACGTTCAATGGGACGATACAAGACGCTGGACGCAGGCACCAACGACAAAACCAAATCTGTCTGTTCTCGCGCAGGTGCAGGATGAACTCCGATTTCCAGAGTTGTACTGGCTCAATCAGAGCTACGGGCGAATTCGCATCTATCGCGAATGGTCTTTTGGTCGCAACGCTGTGTTCCGGTCGCCTCAAAAGGCCGACATGCGGAATGATGTTTTGGAAGAAGACTTTTCCAATCTGGGTTTGATCCTGAATAAACTCAAAACGCGTTTCCCGGCGGCGAAGAAAGCCATCCTCAGTGGCCTGAAAGAACTCTACGACGGCATTCAGGATTTTGATGTTCTGGTCGAAGGCGGCACTGTTCAAGTATTTTTTACCGAAGGCGATTTCGTTATCCCGGCGACGCGACTGTCGGATGGTACACTGCGGTATTTGTGCCTGCTGGCTATTTTGTGTGATCCTAGTCCACCTCCGTTAATCTGCCTTGAAGAACCGGAACTCGGACTGCATCCGGATATCTTGCCAACTCTTGCAGAACTGCTGATTGCAGCTTCTGAAAGAACTCAACTCATTGTGACGACTCATTCGGATATTCTGGTCGATGCCATGACCGAACGACCCGAAGCCGTGGTCGTCTGCGAAAAGCACGATGGCAAAACGGAAATGACGCGGTTGTCGAAATCCGAACTCGCCGTCTGGCTGGAGAAATATCGCCTGGGCCAACTGTGGATAGATGGGCAGTTGGGAGGCAAGCGATGGTAAGTGCCTGCATTTATCTCGAAGGCGGAGCCAAGGGGCCGGACTCGAAGTTTCTCACGATCGCTTGTCAGCAAGCTTTTCACAAGTTGCTGGACAGTATGGGCTTCACGGGCAGAAAGCCAAAGCTGGTGGCCTGCGGTGGGCGAG
>JAYTAK010000659.1:0-3712 GCA_043737515.1 Candidatus Kuenenia sp.
CGATGAACTTCCAGACGCCCCACTGTCCACAACGGTTGGCTGGGTTGCAGGCGACATGACTGGAGCACTGACAGGGCCTGAATTGATTCCCTTGTCAAATGTCGAAACGGTGTTTTTCCCTGTGCCGGTTGCAGGCGCTGCTGAAGAATTGTCGGCAGGCGTCGAAGTTGAATCCACGGCATCCGCGCTGTCGCCGGATGCCAAGGAGTCCGCTGTAGAAGCTGATTGGGCCAATTCGCGATTGGTGCCCATCCCCTGCATGACATTGAACAGGACCATTCCACCGATACCCAGTGTGACGACCGCGCCAGCCGTTGCGAGTATGATTTTCCACGGTGTGCCGCTTGCCGGAGTGTATCGATTCGGGTCTCGCGGCTGGCGAACCAGCGGCTCTTCGAACACCCCGCTGCGACTTCGTCTCGGTTCCGGCGAGGCTGCTGGAGGACGGCGGCTTGCGGGTGATGGCTTTGGTGCGGCGGTGACTGGACGAGCACGTTCCTTGTGCGGTGGAACTGCCTGGCGCTCAGCGACGGGGACAGTGATCACGCCCTGACAGGCGGGACAGCGGATTCGTTTACCGGCATGGGCTGGATCCACACGAAACTGACCGTTGCAGTCAACGCACTTAACGAGGATCGTCATCGGTGTCACCTCAACAGACAGATTCATAACTCAGGCAGGGCAGTGTAGGCCCCAGGTTGTGAGTGCTCAACACATTTGCGACACGCAGATGCAATTTGGGATGAAGTAGACTACTTCGATTGAATCGGGCTCTTTCCTGACGAAATCGGAGCGGAAAGCTGCGATTCACACCAGGACGATGGCTGTTTTTAGGGTAACTGCTACAACTGGAGTCGGAGATTCAAGTTACGAGGGACTTTGTATGCAACACGTATTGTTCTTTGATATTGACGGCACCATGCTCAGCACCGGCGGCGCTGGGCAGCGGGCGATGGAACTCGCACTCGTCGAAGAATTCCGCATTCAGTTTCCGTTCGAAGGTGTCCTCACAGCGGGCCGCACGGATCGCGGGATCGCCGACGAGATCTTTGCAAGATACACACTCGTGGATACTCCTCAGGAACGCGAACGATTCATGTTGAGCTATCTGGATCGACTGCCTCAATGTCTGCAGACTTTGCCTGGTGAACTGTTGCCGGGTGTTCCTGAACTGCTGCACCAGTTGCAGCGCGATGCGAACGTACACCTGAGCCTGCTGACGGGCAACTATGTCGAAGGGGCATGGATCAAATTGAGGCACTTCGGGATCGATCACTTCTTTGAAACCGGAGGCTTTGGGGATGAGCACGCTCACCGCGATGATGTCGCACGGCTGGCTGTCAGGACTGTGCGCGGGCATCTCAATCGCGAGGTCCCGGATGGCACAGCCTGCGTGATCGGCGACACTCCGGCCGATATTCAATGTGCGCGCGCCATCAATGCGCGGGCGGTCGCGGTGGCAACGGGCATGTATTCATGCGCCGAACTGCAGCCTCACAATCCGGATCATCTGTTTGCGGATCTGAGCGACACGGCAACCGTCGCACGAAGTCTGCTGCAAGCGTGAAGGCACGGAAACTCATGACAGAATCCCATTCTCCGGCGGTCCTGATCCCGAATCTGCTGTGGCGTACGCTGCATTGGCCATGCTGGGCGATTTGTCGGACATGGCTGCGTGTCAATTGCTCGGGGCTGGAGAATCTCGACAACACCAGGGGCGGGATGCTGCTGGTAAATCATCAGAGTTTTCTCGACCCTTTGCTGGCGGCGTTGTTGCTGACTCGCCCCGTGTCCTACCTCGCTCGGGACAGTCTGTTCAAAGTCCCGGTTCTGGGCTGGCTGCTCCGCCGAACTTATGCGATGCCGATCAGTCGAGAAGCCGCGCGCGGCGGCAGCATTCGCCTTGCGGTGGAGCGCATGGAGCAGGGATACCTGATTGGTATTTTTCCGGAAGGCACGCGATCCTCAGGTACGGAAGTGCGTGATTTTCGACCTGGGTTTCTGGCGATGGTGCGGCGGACGAATCAGCCTGTCTATCCAGTCGGCATCGTGGGCGCTGACCGCGTGATGCCGCGTGGAGCGTGGTTTATCCGACCGGGAAAAATTCAGATTGTCTATGGAACTCCATTCACGCCGGAAGAGATGGCCAGCCTGCAGAACGGCGATGACACAGCCTTCTGTGAACTGGCGCGGCAACGCGTTTCAGAATGCGTGGCCCTTGCGGAACGGCAAATGAAGGGAGAAACTGCGGGGATTTCCAACAGCCATTAGCGAGTTTTTCGAGAACCTGTGGCAGAGTTCGTGAGAGCACCGGGGAGCTGTTGGATGACGGCCAGTGTCCGGATTCTGATGCATCCGGCGACAAGAATCAGATATCAGCTCTGGCCATCACGAATCCTCAGCGCCGTGTCGTCACGATCCGCAGGCCCTGACCGGTCCAGAGGTTTTCGACGTCCTGCTGGCTCCAGAATTCCACATGCTTCTGCGAGGGATCGCCGACAACATAGACGATTTCATTAAAGTCTTTCATGCATCCGAACAGTACTGCGGAATGAGCAACTCCGGGTTTCCACCCAGCATCTTTTCGATAGTTCGGATTCGCGATGTCCACTTCGCTGGAAAGTCGGCAGCACAGCAGGGCGGGAAAATCTGCCGTCGCCACATCCAGATCTGCGAGATTCCCTTCGAAGAACTCGACCCTGAATCCGCTTCCCTGCAGCCGAATGGACAGGCCGTGATAAAGGCCCAGCCATGTTGTTCCTTCTCCCGTCAGGCACAATTCCGCCATTTCTTTTTCAGACGAAGGTATGCCAAGGGAGTGCAGCATTGTGGCGGCTGATGCCGCGGAACATGTGTAGGGAGTCGTTTGGAGACAGATGCGAAACGGAATTTCCGCCGTAGGCTCAATCCATTCATCCCCGCATTTCGGCGGCTTTTGAGGAATGACGTAGATCTCAGACCAGACCGTCGCGCCGACGAGCAGCAACTGAATCGGGACCCGTCGTGGAATGGAGTACGACTGCATCCGCAGCCAGAGAATCGCGGCCAGCATTCCAAGCAGCACAGGAAACCAGTTGGCCAGAATCACCACGGACGGCAACGGAATCCATTCGACGATCCACAACTGTCCCCAGACAAATCGAATGTAAACGCCGACGATCAGCACGAGGACTGCGGCAAGGGTATCGAGCACACGAGGGCCAGCCTTCGCGCACAGTCGCCGGACACCCAGAAAACTGGCGACGGACAACAGCGCCATGAGCGCCATTGCCAGACGAAGATCGGCCATCTGATTCCCTTGTGAGTTTACGGTTTCTTGATCGCTGCCGGAGCTTGTCCACGAGGATTCGAATATCATGGACCACGGCGTATGATAGGTGTAAAGAGAGTCGTGAAGTAGGGAGTGTGGAGCGAATCGCACGGCTGGCCACTTAACAGTTGATTTTTTGTCGTGCCGCGAAGTTTATCAGCTTGCTCTCCACAGAAGGTGGGGCGGGTGCGACAAGAGAATTGGTGACAGAAAAATGAATCTTGGCGCGGGCTTCGTCGGCAACCCTATTTACGCCCCGGCGGAGCTTGCCTCCGTCGAGCGAGGATCATCACCAGCGAGCACCCGGAATCGGTACATGGCCACCATTGCGGCTCGTCCGCATGGAGCCGTGATTCCATTGATCAGCGCCCTACGGAGGCAAGCTCCGCAGTGGCGAAAACG
>JAYTAK010000660.1:0-3709 GCA_043737515.1 Candidatus Kuenenia sp.
GGCTGAAGTGCGTCCGACAATGGTGTGAGCAGAACTCCGGCAACCAGCAGGCTGCCGGCGAAAATCATCACGCCCGCGACGGAGAACTTCTGTTCCAGCAGAATGCCGGTCAAAGCTCCGATCTGACCACCGCTGCCATACGTCGAACCGGACGAGATTCCGGGAACCAGCAGGTGCAGCAGCGCGCAGGATGAAGTTGCCAACAACAAAAGTCCGATCAGTGTCGTGATCGTCCGACGCGAGGGCTCGCGGGAAAACAGTTTCAGATCCCATGACACCAGCGCGGCCAGGACAATCCACATGCCGAATCCCATCCACTGGCGTGTGTAGTAGGCCACTGACGCTCCGACTTCACCACAGATGTTTGTAGGCACCTGGCGTTGAGGGAACACCAGACTGGACGGCGGGTCAGCCGGGTCGTAGCTGAGGAAGCTCAAACCCACGAACACGACCAGGGCCAGCAGCCCCAGCGCGAGTAAGTCGGTTTTAAGTCGTTCTTTGTCCAGCATCTGATCGGCCTGAAATGTCCGATGCGCGCAGGGCGATCGGGAAACACGGTGGCGTGTTTTTCAAAGTAAAGTGCGTGACGGCAAGTGTCCGGCGTTTCCGCGTTAAGACCGACCAGATGATGAACAACCAGCGGCATTCGCGACGGATCGAAAAGACCCACCTGCGGCAACACTACCACTCTGACTTTGGTTCGCTGTGGTAAAATGTCACCCGACGTCGCGAAAAGTCACCACGCGGTCGCGACCTGACGCCTGTAGCAGTCAGCGAGGAATAAACGAAAATCCGCTTGTGGCGAACGGACAATTTGAACGGTCGTAGCGACCGGCGTTTGCTTCTCAGATCAAAAAAGTCCGATTTCATTCCTTGACGCTGAAGACGTTCACCCGCTTTTGAAAGTCAACCACGAAAGACGTCGTTTCTCTGATCTCCGGTTCATCACCATCGCACGACACAACCTGCCAGTCACATCGAGTGCAACGATTCCGCAAAATGTACTCAGAAAAGCAATTCCGCCGATTGCAAAGTTCAGCCGTCCTCGTGTGTTTTGCTGTAGCTTCACACACCCTGTTATGGAAGGACCAGTCAAGAGTCGTGAGTGGACGTTGGAAAAGATTTCGGACAATTTGATGTTACATGGTGGTTTGACGCTGTTTGCTGTTGAGCTGCTGCGTGCTGACGTCTTTTCTTTGTCCTGGCCGAAGGCCACAGAATCATTTCAGATTCCAGATTTCAAATTTCAGATTTCAAATCTCAGGTCAGCAACTGCGAGACCAACCCGACGCGCCGGAGATCACCGATCCCCGCAGCAATCACCGTGGCGCACAGGATCTGATGGTTGACCGCCGCAGCCAGGCACGGTCCGCCGAATCCGGCAGGCTACGACCGTTGCGCAGGCAGGCTGATCGTAAAGCGGGTTCCTTTGCCGGGTTCGCTTTCACAGACGATCTGTCCATGGTGCGCTTCGACAATGCGGCGGACGGTCGGCAGTCCGAGGCCGCTGCCTCCGGAGCGGGTGGAAAAGAACGCCTGAAACATCTGCCCGCGGGTTTTTTCATCCATGCCTTTTCCCGTGTCGATGATTTCCAGTACGACCTGCTCGCCGCGGGTGCGGGTGAGAAGATCGATGGAGCCGCCTTCCGGCATGGCTTCGATCGCATTGCGGCACAGATTCACCAGCGCCTGTCGCATCAGAGATCGATCCAGCATCACGACTGGAAGATCGGTGTCCAGATGCGGACGCAGCTCGACTTCCATGCTGTTGGCCTGCGGTTCGAGAAACTCCACGTAGTCGGTCAGGATCGTGTTGAGATTCCCCTTTTCCAGATGCAGTTCGCCTGCGCGGGCAAATTGCAGGAAGGCATTCAGAATCTCTTCGAGGTTGCGGCATTCGCCCTGAAGACTTGCAATCCGCCGCAGCATGCGTCGCGCTCGTTGCGAATCGTCGCCTTCCAGTTCCTCAGCCAGCAACTCCAGATTCATTCCGATCGTCGATAACGGATTACGAATCTCATGCGCCAACCCGCCAGCCAGTGTTGCCAGTTCCGTGTTTTCGGCCTGCAGTCGCTTTCGTTCCTGCTGCTCGTCGGAGATTTCCATCGGGAAGAATTTCGTCGTAAGGTGCCTGCAGCGAAGCGCAACGCACCCGGGAAAACTTAAGAAAAAGGTGTATTCTGCTTACGGGGCACGCATCCTACGAAAAGACGGCGACTAAAGCCAGGACTCCAGAGAATACGTCACTCGTCACTGAATTCGATGCCGTCGTACACAGCGGCCAGGGACAAACTGATATGCAACTCCGGCAGTGGAATACCGTCCGTCAGCTCTGTCAGCACACGACGTTGAAAGCCAGCCGACCCGCGTTCGTAGACGACGGCCCCAATGGCTGACTGTTCCAGCAGAATGTAGTGTGTCAGACTTGGGATGGTCAGATACGCTTCGCGTTTTTCGCCATCATCGATTCGCCGGGTACTCTCGGAAAACACTTCAACAATCACGCTCGGCAGATCCTGAAACACATCGCTCTGAGGATTCGGGCGACAGATCACCGAGACGTCGGGGTAATAGAAACGCGTCTGATTCGACATTCGCACACGAATCTTCGTGTCCGAATTGAACGCCCGACACGGCTTGCCATTCAATGGCCGGCCCATTGAAATCAGCGCGTTACTGGCGATGATATTATGTGCGTTTTGCGTTTCGGACATCGCGTAAATCCGCCCCGCGACGTATTCATGTTTCACCGCCGATTTTTGTTCGCCTGCGAGAAAATCTTCTACAGTGATGAAGTCGATTTTTCGTACAGTGCTGATCATAAACTCTCGATTGTGCGGAATCATTGCCAGGCGATGCTGCGGTTCTTGTGCCGTGAAGGATAACAAGACCAGCGAATCCGGCCATCCAAAATCCTGATCTTCAATCCGGCGAGCGGAGTGGCGTCAGCCCTCAGGTACAAAAGCATCTTCGTCTTCTTCAAGCTCACGTGGGGTGGCAATGAAGATATATGGAAACAGTTGGATGCCATGTTGCTGAAGGCTCCTGTGAATTTCCGCCTTCATGGCACCAACACCCTTGCCATCAATATTCTCCAGGTCCGTGTTGTCATCGATCACCGCAGTAATCCGCAGCGACGCTTCACCATCCATGTCGGTGAAATTCTCCACGCTCAGCCCAATCACTTTGGGGCTTGCGGGAAGATTCAGGTTATTGAGGTCGAGTGCCTCGCGGATTGCATCTGCAACAGCCATAAAGATTTCTCCAGTACGTTTTGGAATACCTTCATTCTACACACCGGAGTGCAAACAAGAAATCACTTCTGCACGAAAACGCGAGCGGCGATAGCGTCCTGATGCGGCATGGACAGATTCGCCGATGAGTCGTTCTTCTTCGATTCGTTCCGGAGCGTCGGCACCATACCGTTCAGCATGGGCTATACGCATCTGGTTCCGTTTGATTATTGAACGCGGTGAACGATAAATGCATTGAGCAGGAATGGCACGCATGTTTCGTCAGTTGTCAGTTGTCAGTTGCCAGTTGCCGAACATTCCCGCGGTTTGTCGCAAATGACTTCTATTTTCGGTTCCTGCCGCCTTTGTTGGCTCTTCAGTTCCTAATATCTTTAGCGACGATGCTTGACGGGTGCGATCCGCGTATTGCGCATGGGAACGGAGTGAACTGGTATTTGAGAAAAGAGGCGTCCTTC
>JAYTAK010000661.1:0-8406 GCA_043737515.1 Candidatus Kuenenia sp.
GAAACCTGCCGGAACGGCGCTGCGCTTGGTCCGGCCTACCCCAACATCAAGCATTGCCGGGCAATTAGTACGCTGTCAGCAATGGATAGCCGGGTGGCCGAGGTTGGAAGGTGCCAGCCCGAAACTCCGGGGCTTCCTTCGCTCCGCTCAGTCCAGCCCCGGCCACCCGATCCATTAAAGCACGACGGACCGAACACCAGGCGTGAAGCTCCGTCGCTCGGCTCGCAGACTCAGGTCAGATTATTGGCGAGCAGCGGAGATTCCTCGGTCATCAGCGTCTGCGCGCTGCAGGGTCCGAACGTTGATGCCGTGATCATGCTGCGACCGACCGCACCGGTCCAGCAGACTGCAGACTTCTGCAGCGGCGGTACACGGCGATCCGTCACCACCATTGCGTTCAGCGTGATGTCACGGCAGTTGTCCAGACGCATTCCATAGGGAGCCGAATCCAGAATCTGGTTGCTGCTGATGATCAGATTGCGGCAGTCAAACAGTTCCAGCAGCGCCTCGCGCTGCAGTTCCGGTGCGGTCGGAAACAGATGCCGTCCGCTCTGACAATCCTGCAACACATTGCCGGTGAAAATTGAATCGCGACAGTTTCTGAAGGTGACTCCGGTACAAAGTTCCTTTTCGACGCCGTAGTCCGCGTTGTGCCCAAAACAGTTGTTGCCGACAACCATTTGTGAGCAGTCTTCAAGCAGCAGATTGCGGTTGTGTCCGGAATACACGGAATTGCCCGTGATGGTCACTCCCTGAGCCGCCGAGATGTGGATATTGTTCCACTGACTGCCGATCAGGTTGCCGCTGATCGCGATCATGCCGACCTTTGCATTGGGTTCCCGCGGCTGCCCGATGATGCGAATATTGGCTCCGTTGGGACTGTATGTTGCCTGAATCGTATTGCTGCAGATCGTGCCTTCGCGAATGCTGCCTGCACTTGCATCCAGCCAGATTTCAGCCGTTGGAATTCCGTCTGCATCCGGAACCTTGTGATTGTCGTTGTTATTGTACTCGATGTCGTTGCCCGTGATCTGCAGGTTCCGGATCTCACTGCGCTCAATCCGAATTCCGCCAAGTCGGCAGTAACTGATATGCGAGGCGCTGATGATCGTCTGGTGCAGGTTGACGCCATCCAGATAAATGCCCACGCCAAGGTTGTGATAAATGTGGCAATGACTGATGAGCACATTGCGGGCGCGGCCTGTGATGCGGATTCCGTGACGCAGTTTGCGCAGCAGGACGCCTGTGATGACGGGCTGCATGACGCCTTCGATCTGCACGCCATCGGCTTCGGCATGCTGACCAACGATCTCCAACTGGCTGATCATCGGCATCCTCTCGTGCGTCCATTGAGAGTCGCGAAATGTCGTGGGATCAGCGGACGCTGTGTGGGTGCCGACAAAAGAAAAGGCTGGTCCTGGCCCCTGCATCAGAATGCGGCAGGTTCCACCTTCTCCACGAATTGATGTACGTCCTGTCGTGGCAAGATTGATTGTGATGGGCCGCGTAATGCGATAGTCGCCACGCGGGATCACTAGTTCGCCGACGCCTAAATCGATGGCGTGCTGCAGCGCTGCGGTGTCGTCCGTGACGCCGTCTCCGGTGGCTCCAAAATCGCTGGCCTGTGTCATGACTTTGTGAATTCCCTGATCAGATACATTCCACGACTGTGATTCCGGGCATGCAAAAAAAGAGCCTGCAACGTCACTGCAGGACCGGAATCCTTCAGTAACGTCACAGGCTCGATTGTTTCCGTCAAGTCAATCAACAACGACGATCAACGAATCGTCGTAACTTCCAGGAGATTCTCAATGCGATGTTTGGGATACATACGGCGTGCGGCCGAAGTCGCGACTTGCTTACCGTGCCATGAATCGGCGCGCCCTGTGAGGACAACGGACTCAAAACCAACATCGACGCACAGATCACGTACAACAACACTGGCCAACTGCTGGATCAAATCCATGCAGCGGTCCGTTTCAGGACTTGTCCTGGGCTGAAGTCGCATATCTTTCTCCTCCGTGAAAATAGTGCAGTGCGGGATAACCTACAGATCTCGTCGGTCGAAACGGAAAGGAGATTGCAGACGCTGGGAGATTACCGTTAGAAAATCACTTTGTGCAGTGCAAGTTTTCAAGTTTTATGTCTTATTCCTGTGCCGCCGCCCGCATTTCCCTGAAGATCGGAAGACTGGGCAGTGTGGGATAGTCGTTTGGGCAAGTAAACTTCAAAGTCATCACGGCGAAGAATTCAACAACCGTCGATACATCGCTTCGTGCGCTGCGACCATTTGCTCGACCTGATGCTGAGTTGCGATGCGGTGACGGGCCGCCTGGCCAAGCCGGTCGGCAAGTGCCGCGTCCGACAACACGCTGGCAGACAGCCTCGCCAGAACCGGACTGTTGCCGACTGGAAACAGCAGTCCGGTGTCGCCGTCGGTGATGAGTTCGCGATTCGGAGGGATGTCGCTGGCGACGCACGGCAGTCCAAGCGACATCGCTTCCATCAAACTGTTGGACATGCCTTCGAAATCACTGCCCAGGATGAACGCATCAAACGCTGCCATCAACGCGAAAGCGTCCTCACGATGTCCCGCAAAGACGACGCGATCGCGGCAACCGAGGCTCGTGGCCAGGTCAGCAAGTGTATCTCGCACCGGGCCGGAACCGATCAGCACCATCCGGGCGTTGTCAACCAGCTGATGCAGCAATTGAAAGCCCCAGATCACATCGTGCAGTCGTTTTTGAGGTGCCAAACGTCCGACAAAACCAACAACCCGATGCTCATTCGCCAGCCCCAGAATGTTCCGTGCTTCCTGCCGCGAATAGCGAGGTTGCGTCATCGGTAATGCGTTCGGGATCACCGTCATCAGTTCACGAGGGACTCCCACGCTGGCGTAAAAGTCGGCGACGCTGTTTGAATTCGCCGTCATGGCATGAGTCCGCCGAATCTGACGTCGGTCAAGATTCAACTGCCAGCCGCTTTTCCAACTGTCAACGCAGCGTTCAGAAACGATGATCTTCGTTGTTGACGGGGTGACTCCTGGCAGTCGCACGTAGGAATTTGCAGCGAACAGAAACGACTGTACGATGTCAGGCTGAAATGTCCGCAGCTCCTGGCGAAGGTGATACCAGGTCAGCGGGTCGAAACGAAATCGTTTTCCCAGGACGCTCACGTCGATGCCGGCATCGGTCAACGTCTTCAGATAAGGCCCGCCGCGCTGGAGCGCGATCACACGCACCGCGAACGTCTCTCTCGGCAGACTCGTCGCCAGCAGAGTGAGCTGTCGTTCCGCACCGGACTGGTCGAGAGTTGGAATGACGTAGGCAATGCGGATCAATGGGGAACTCAAATCAAGTTTCAGATTTGCTGAGGTGGCGAGATTCGCCAAACAACGTATGTCGTATACGATACGCCGCACGATTCACAGTGAATCGATTTGCAAACATCGCAAAGATCGTCAAAACTGATCACACAGATGCTGGACTCGTCCGCCGTCTATAGCCTGAAGGTTCCGAATATGAATTCTTCCGCAACCCTCCTGTCGGCAGTCATGCTCGCGGTGATCGCCTTTTCCGCTGGCATGCAGCAGTCATACGCCGAAGAGTTGAAACTGCAACTGCGATCGCAGCGTCAAGTGGAAGGCAGCGATCGATGGGCACGGGCGGTCGAACCGCAAACCTGGGCCGCTGCGGAAACGGCCGTCATCGTCTGTGACGTCTGGGATAAACACCACTGTCTCAACGCCGTCCGCCGACTGGAAGAATTTGCGCCCCGCATGAACGAGGTGCTGAAACATGCCCGCCGTTCCGGTGCCACGGTCATTCATTCGCCCAGCGATTGTATGCCTGCCTACGAATCACATCCGGCGCGGCCGCGCGCGGTCAATGTGCCGCATGACAAATCCGCGCCGAAGGATGTTGCCCACTGGTGTTCGAAAATTCCGACGGAAGAACTCGCGGAATATCCGATCGATCAGTCGGACGGCGGTGAAGACGATGATCCCGCCGAACACGCGACATGGGCGGCAGAGCTGACCGCGCTGGGCCGCAACCCTGGAATGCCATGGCAGATGCAGTCGCCGCTGATTGAGATTGATGGCGATCACGACTACATCAGCGACAAGGGCGACGAAGTGTGGAATATCCTGCAGTCGCGAGGCATCAGGAATGTAATTCTTGTCGGCGTGCATACCAACATGTGTGTGCTTGGTCGTCCTTTCGGACTGCGACAGATGGTGCGCAGTGGAAAGAATGTCGTGCTGATGCGCGATATGACGGACTGCATGTACAATCCACAACGCTGGCCGTTTGTGGATCACTTCACGGGCAATGATCTGATCGTTTCGCATGTCGAACGGTTTGTGTGCCCGACGATTACCAGCGATCAGATTCTGGGAGGCCAGCCGTTTCGCTCAAAATTTGACGCCCGAAGCGAGCGCGATGTGATCAGTATTCCTGTTGCCGATGTCAATGACGCGACATATCAGAATCAATGGACAACGGCACCGCTTGGGACGGCCTGGAATGTGGCGACGCATGGCAAAATTCTGCAACACAGCGGCGCTGTCTGGATTCGTTGCACAGTTCGACTTCCAAAGGAATGGCTGGCGGACGCTGACACACGACTGGTTGTGCCGCAATTGAACGTCGCAACGAAAGCCTGGCTGAACGGAGTTCCGTTGTCACATTCTGCAACAGAACCGGGCAACTTTACGATCGCAGCGAATTCCATCGTGCCGGATGATATCAACCTGCTGGTGATTCGAATGGATGCTGTCTCAGACCACGCGCATCTGCCTTTGCCCCCGACAGTCGTCAACGGAGAGCGACGATTGTCGCTTGACGGTCGCTGGCAGTTTCGTATCGGTGACGATCCCGCGTGGTCGAACATCCCGCTGCCTGCGAAATTCGGCATCGGGTCGGATGTGCTGTATGAGCCACGCTGACGGAATCCGACTGGCGAGCGGGGTACGTAAGTGCCCTGATTCTCTGCGTTTTAACTGCAACATCAGGGGATTGACATCCCCCGCTCGCCTTAAGTCCACGCCATTGGGAAAATGGACGGCAAAAACATGATCACCCTGGGGTTCATTTTTCTGCCGCACGTCTTTTTGCCAGAAACCGCGCTTCGTCTGTTCCCTCGGCACTCACAACGAAAATGCTCCCACATGAAGATTCGATTTGCGACTGCCGTGGTAATGTCCTGTTTGGTTTCAATCACTGCAGCAGCGGACGATACTAAACGACCGAACATCCTGTTCATTCTGGTCGATGATCAGTCGCCGTTCGATCTGAAGATTTACAATCCGCAGTCTGCACTGGAAACGCCGACGCTGGATCGCCTGGCGTCAGAAGGGATGGTGTTCGACGGAGCTTATCACATGGGTTCGTTCAGTGGAGCCGTGTGTACGCCGTCGCGGCACATGGTGATGTGTGGACGAACGGTCTGGCACTTGCCGATTTCACCCGGTGCGAAACAGAACAATCGTTGCCCGGCACATCTGGAATTGCAGACGATACCGGCCGTGTTCAACCGAGCCGGTTACGACACGATGCGGACCTGCAAGATGGGCAACAGTTACGAAGCCGCAAATAAACAGTTCACGGTTCGCAGGGACGAGACAAAACGCGGTGGTGACGACAAAACGGGCAGCGCGTGGCATGCGGAGCAGGTCCTTAACTATCTGCAGGATCGCGAGTCTCGAAAAGATACCGATCCGTTTCTGATCTATTTCGGCTTTTCGCATCCGCACGACACACGCGACGGCAAACCGGAATTGCTGGCGAAGTACGGAGCTGTAAACCACACAGACAAAGAGAACCTTCCGCCCGCAAATCCAAAGGCACCGGCATTGCCTGTAAATTATCTGCCGAGGCATCCGTTTCAACATGGGCATCCGGAACTGCGGGACGAAGTCGCCGTGAGCGGTGTCTGGGAGAACCGCGATGAACGCACCATTCGCAACGAACTCGGTCGGGAGTTTGCCTGCAGCGAAAACATCGATATTCAGATTGATCGCGTGCTCAGGAAACTGGAAGCCACGGGCGAACTCGACAACACTTTTATCTTTTATACGGCGGACCACGGCATGGCGATTGGGCGACATGGTCTGCAGGGCAAACAGAATCTGTATCAACACACATGGCGAACGCCGCTCATCGTCAAAGGCCCGAGCATTCAGGCGGGCAGCCGCGTCGAAGGCAACGTCTATCTGCTGGACATCCTGGAGACATTGTGCGGTCTGACGGGCGTTCCAGTACCGGAAACCAGTGAGGGCACCAGTTTTAAGTCCGTATTACTTGGAACGCAGCCGACGATCCGCGATGTCCTGTACGGCGTCTACAATGGCGGCACAAAACCCGGTATGAGGTGCGTCAAGCAGGGCGACTGGAAGCTGATCAAGTATGATGTGCTGGACGGCAAGGTTCGTGAAACGCAGCTTTTCAATCTGAAAGAAAACCCTGACGAATTCCTCACTGAACATCACGCCCCGGCTGTCACCGAGCTGTCTCATGCGATGCCGAAGGCACATCAGGTCAATCTGGCGACAGATCCGAAATACCATGACAAGCTCGCTGAAATGGAGTCTCTGCTGCTGTCAGAAATGCGACGCCTGCAAGATCCCTGGCGACTCTGGAATCAGCCAGATGACGGACTGTCGCCCCCGTAGATTCTGCTGTAGCACGACTCTCCGATTCGAATTGTTTTTTTGTACCTTGGACATTCATGTCCGAGATTTAACCGCAAGACTCTCCAGAGTCGCGCGGCATGCAGAACACAATTTAATTATCCTGATCATGCTTACATGGCCGCACGACGGACATGAATGTCCATCCTACATAAGAATTGACTATGAAACTTCGATGCCAGATCCTCGTTGCGTTCACCGCGCTGATCCTCATTCAGTCGCCTCCGCAGACACTCACTGCCGCTGAACTGCGAATTCCAGCATTCACGGCTTACATGCTGCCCGATCCGGAGTCGGCACGAGTGTCCGAATCAAACGGCGTCACGCAGTGGAACGATGTGACTCAATCGGTCAACTGGTACGGCAGGTTCAAGGCGACCGGTGAGTTGACGGCCAAAGTTCAACTGCGACTGCCCGAGGGATCGACATCGAAATTGCGACTGACAGTTGACGGCACGTCTCAGGAGACCACGGTCACCGGCGCTGGCAGCGACAAAACAGTCACGGCTGATTTCGGAACATTCACTGTCGCGGCGGCTGGTCATCGACGATTTCAACTGGAATCGCTCAACGAAAAAGGCAAACCCACGGGAGTCATCGATGCATTGCTGCTCGACGGCCCGGCGATTGAAGGCGTCCATTTCAATCTGAAAGAACGACGTAACGCCGCTTCGGTTCACTTGATGTATCCAGTAGCGGATGGTACGGAGGTCGAAGCGTTTTATTGTGAAGTCACGGCCGTCGAAAATCCGACGACGACGTTTTACATGGCCTGCGGATGGCATCGAGGCTACTTCGGAATGCAGGTCAACAGCCCCACAGAACGTCGCATTATCTTCAGCGTCTGGGACAGCGGCAATGAAGGCGTCGATCGTAAAGAAGTTGCTGACGAGAATCGAGTCAAATTGCTCGGCAAGGGCGACAGTGTTTTCTCAGGCGATTTCGGCAACGAAGGTACCGGTGGTCACAGCCATCTGAAATATTTGTGGAAGACCGGCGAGAAGCAGCGATTCATCGTGACGGCAATCCCGCCGGACAAGACGCATACGGACTTTTCGGGCTACTGGTTTCATCCGAAACAGAAGAAATGGATGCTGATCTCATCGTGGCACGCGCCGAAAGAAGGCGGACGGCTCAGAGGACTGCACAGCTTCAGTGAAAACTTCGGTGGCTATAACGGTCATCTGCTTCGAAAAGCACTCTACGGCAATCAATGGATTCGCACTGCGGATGGACAATGGACGGAACTCACCACCGCCCGGTTCAGCCATGATCCCACCGGTCGTGAGGATCGGTTCGATCGCTTCATGGGAGTGGAAGACGGGGAGTTTTTCCTCAGTCACGGCGGCTTCCTTGATGGCTATACCGATTACGGCACACCTTTCGAGCGTCCAGCGACAAAACGGCCTCCTCAGGATCTGGAATTACCCACCGCCGAAGCGAAGTAGTTCACTCGCTCGGCGGCAAATCCAGGAAAAACTGCTCGACGCAGTGAATCGGGCAACGTAAAACAAAACAGCAGTCGGGGAAAACGGTTTTCTTCATGGCCCGTGCGTTTCGGCGGCTGACAAAGCCTGCTATCCTCCGAATTGCCAACTGTCGGCAACGAGTGCTTCCCCCGCTTTCACGGCAAGTTATTTTTCCATGTCGAACGAACCCCACGGTGACTTATCACCGGATCAGGCAGTTGAAGCTCCTGCTGAAGACACCATCGC
>JAYTAK010000662.1:0-1523 GCA_043737515.1 Candidatus Kuenenia sp.
AGAACATCACGAGATACGGAGGGCGGCGTAACCATAGCTTCTCATGACTCTGTCAGTACAACGGCGATCGGAGCAGGGTAGAATCGGTTTTGAATTCAGTCAACGGACTCAATCCCATAACGGCCTCTCATTTTTCAGATCGACATTCGAAAGTCGTTCGTCACGTTTCCATCATTCCTTACTTTCAATCTGCAGTCGGTGAGATCGACACATTGGGAAAGAAGAATCGGAACGGCATTCTGAATCGGCATTGCCTGCAGTAGTGCGATGGCCAATGAGTCGTTTCGTCGCGCGGACCGCACGGACTTCTCAGGAAATGTTGCGTCATGGAAGAACGCCCGATCTTCGGTATACTGTGGGCGCAATGCTGTGTGACATTTCTTCAGCAGTGATCGAGGTGGGGTTTGCAACAGGGAAAATTCTGATGGCAGTGCGGCAGATTGTGGCCGGGAAGACTCGAATTGGCTGGATCGGGACCGGTGTGATGGGTTCCAGCATGTGCGGGCACCTGATCAGCGCGGGGTTCGCGGCGACAGTGTATTCGCGCACGAAGCAAAAAGCGGAGGCTCTGATTGGTAAGGGGGCGTCGTGGGCGGCTTCGCCGAAAGAGGTCGCTCAGGATTCCGACGTGATTTTTTCCATCGTTGGATTTCCGTCCGACGTCCGCGAAGTGATGCTCGGCGAAAACGGCGCCCTGGCGGGAGCAAAGTCGGGGAATGTGCTCGTCGATATGACGACGAGTCAGCCATCTCTTGCTGTTGAGATTTATCAGGCAGCAAGGGCAAAGAATGTCCACAGCGTGGATGCTCCGGTGTCCGGTGGAGACATCGGCGCTCGGAATGCCGCGTTGTCGATCATGATCGGCGGTGATGCCGACGTGGTGACGGCATTGCAGCCGCTGTGGGAAGCGATGGGAAAAACCATCGTCCATCAGGGCGATGCCGGTGCCGGGCAGCATACGAAAATGGTGAACCAGATATTGATCGCGACCGGCATGATCGGTGTGTGTGAAGCATTGCTCTACGGCTACAAATCGGGATTGGATCTGCCGACCGTTTTGAAATCGGTATCAAGTGGTGCAGCCGGAAGCTGGTCGTTGTCAAATCTTGGACCGCGTGTGATCGACAACAATTTCGATCCCGGATTCTTCGTCGAACATTTTATCAAGGACATGGGAATCGCCCTGGACGAATCCCGCCGCATGGGTCTGTCCATGCCCGGACTCGCGCTGGCGCAACAGCTTTATCTGGCGGTAAAAGCACAAGGCTTCGGCCGGAACGGGACTCACGCGCTGATGCTGGCGTTGTCACAACTGTCGGGCGTTGAATGGCGAACACGCGGCTAAGGAACGGTCAGGAATTTAGTGTCGTCTTTCGCTCCGCGAAAGCCACGCATCTTTCTTGGCGCGGGCTTCGCCCCCAACCGAATTGACGCCCCGGCGGAGCTTGCCTCCGTCGAGCGCGGATCATGACCAGCCATCACCCGGAATCGGCACCTGGCCACCATTGCGGCTTGCCCGCATG
>JAYTAK010000663.1:0-8396 GCA_043737515.1 Candidatus Kuenenia sp.
GCTCACGCCCAGCCGCTCACCATTGTCAATTCTCACCGCGTGAAGAATAATTCCACTATGTTATGTCGTCGGCAGTTTCGGCAGGCCCTACAGGACCCGGCAGATTCTAAAAAAAAACTCGTTCGTTCACCATTTGACAACTGTGTATTGATCAATGGCCGCCCGTGCCGCTCCGCTCGCCCTGCGGTGGTCCATCTAAATCTTTAGAAGGTCACTTGTCACAGCCATGGGGTGAGTGTACGATGCGATCGTCGAATTCGTTAGATGATCATGGAATACCAAATATGGCTCGATCGCAGTCTGAACAGCCGACAGAGCTGGAGCTGGAAATCCTGAGAATCCTCTGGGAAAAATCCCCGCTGCTGGTTCGCGATGTCAGGACCTCGCTGGAGGACGCCGGGCGACCGCTGGCTCACAGCTCGGTCATTACGATGCTGAACATCATGCACCGCAAGGGATTTTTGAAGCGACGGCGGGAGGGGAAATCTTTTTTGTTCTGGCCATCCGCACCCAAAGAAGCAACGACCGGAAAAATGGTCGGAAGCCTGCTGTCCCGGCTGTTCAATGGTTCCCCTGCGGCGATGGTTCTAAACCTGTTGCAGACTGCAGACGTGGATGCAGAAGAACTTGCTGAGATTCGTAAACTGGTGGCCAAAAAGTCAAAGGAGACTCACGAATGAGCGGGATGATTGCGTTCGCAGATCGGCTGTGTCTGACTCTGCTGCATTCTCTGTGGCAGGCAATTGCGATTGTCATTCTGGTTTCGATCTTTGTTCGACTCGCGCGGCACCGGGCGGGAATCGGGTACGCGGCATGGATGTCCGGTTTGCTGGCTGCGGTTGTCTGCCTGCCAGTGACCTTTATGATGGTTTCACCGTATACAACGCAGCAGTTGGATTTGGGCGCAGAGTTGTTGCAGTCAAATCCTCAGGCAGAAGTTACAGCCGCAGGTATCTCTGCTGACAATCCGGCATCATCGCCGCTCACCACGACGACAGCGGAGCAAGGGCTCAATTCGACGACGGTTCAGACGACAGCCCTTCCTTCCGTCGATTCTCCGCAGCTTCACGGCTCGCCTGGGCAGCAGGCTGAAGTGGTTTCACTGGATTCAATCGTCTGGGCGGCTCCATGGATCGTCGTTGTGTATTCGCTTGGTGTGGCGCTGATGTTTGCGCGGTTGTATCTCGCTGCCGTGAATGCAAGCCGACTGGTTACGAGTGCGTCGATTCAAAACGACGACCGGCTGAATCAACTGGTGCAGTCGATTGCTCATCGCTGGAACATGCGAATCGCGCCGGTGGTGGCGGTGACGCAGCAGATTGTTGTGCCGCACGTCGTCGGTTTGCTGCGACCAGTCATTCTTCTGCCCGCATCAGCGATGACCGGGCTCACTGCGGACGAACTGGCACTGGTTCTTGCTCACGAGATCGCTCATCTGCGTCGTTTCGACCTGTGGGCTGCGATGGTGCAGCGGTTCGCTGAAGCTGTCCTGTTCTTTAATCCGGCAATTTGGGCTCTCAGCCATCGCGTGAGCGAGTTCCGCGAATTCTGCTGTGATGATCTTGTGTGTCAGGGCACGGCGAATGTCGGGAAGAATGTTCGCGTTTGCTATGCAGAGGCTTTGCTGCAGGTCGTTTCACTTTCCGCAGCAAGTCGGATTGATGCGCCCAGTCTGACGGCGCTGGCGGCCAGTGGTCGAAGTCCATCAGAGCTGCGTCGTCGGATTGCTCGCGTACTCAACGAGCCCGTGCCGGAACCATTTCCCGGCGGGCGAAGTCTGCTGGTTGCGTTCGGGGCATGCTTGCTGTGTCTGACATTGCCGGTGCTGCTGCCGCCAGACTTAACGACGGCAGCAAATACCTCGGCGACACTGGCCGACGAGCAGCCAGGCGAAAAAGCCACGCAGGGTGAGTTCCGGCTTCAGGTGAACGGACCTGACGGGAAGTCACTTCCGAATGTGGAGTGTGAGATTCGCGGCATTCCAAAGATCCCGACTGGTGATCTTTTTGTTGGCCGGCACGAAAAAGATGGAAGCTATGGAACCGTTCTCGTCACGAATGAAAGCGGCCAGTTGCACTTTCGGCGACCAGCAGACGCTGCCTATCTGGATGTCTTCGTCAGGACGCCGGGGTACGGACCATATCTCGCCGAGTGGCGAGTGGCCGATGGATCGGACGGCATTCCCGATGCGTTTACCATGGAGCTGGAAGCTGCATGGACAGTGACTGGCCAGGTGGTTGATGAAGCAGGCAACCCCATCGCAAATGCGCAGGTCTCGCCTTCCGTCGACTTCCGCAGGCGACCAGGGGACGAAGACAAAATGGGCGTTGGAACAGACCTGACAACCGACGCCAACGGCGTGTGGCGTTATGAAATGGTTCCTGCGTCGGAAGTTTATGTCTTTGTGAGTATCGATCATCCGGATTACTCACCAGGTCGGCTGAGTCTCAAACGTGGCGAGTACGAAGCGAAGCCCGACATCGCTCCAAAGACAATCGTGTTAGCAAAGGGGCTTTCCGTCACGGGAACGGTCACTGACGAAAACGGCAAGCCCATTGAAGACGCTCTGATTCGCACAAAGTACGCGAACGAAATTCGTGAAGCGAAAACAGACAAGGACGGAAAATACGCGCTGCAGGGATGTGAACCCAAACTCAGCCGCATCGTTTGCTCCGCAACGGGGCGAGCCCGAGAACTGCAGGAAGTCCGGATCGATCAGGCCATGGCTCCGGTCAACTTTACGATGATGCCCGGCGGACATGTTCGCATTCGAGTCGTGGACGAGAACGGCAAGGGCGTCGCTCGCAGCCGCATTTACTTCCAGCGCTGGCGAGGGCACATCGGCTACTTCGAATTTGATGGCCTCAATCAATACACCGACGATGCGGGTGTCTGGGAATGGAACGAAGCGCCAATCGACGAATTCGAAGCGGACATTTGCCGTGAAAACGGCATGATGTTGCAGTCTCAACCGATCAAGTCCCGGGATAAAGAATACGTCTTCCGACCTCCGAGGCTGCTGGTCGTGACGGGCCGAGTCACAGATAAGGAGACGGGTGAGCCGGTCAAGAACTTCCGCTGTGTTCCGGGCGGTCGGAATGAACCGCGTCAGCGATTGGGAGAGAATTGGCATTTGAAGGAGGCGTACACGTCCAACGACGGCAGCTATAAGATAACAAGAGACGCTGACGCTCCGGCGCACATGGTTCGTATCGAAGCTGACGGCTACAAGGTTGCTGTTTCGAGAGACATCCAAAGTGACGAAGGCGATGTGGAACTCAACTTTGAACTCACACGAGCCCCGGACATCGCGATCACCATTCAAACGCCTGATGATCAGCCGGCGTCCGAAGCTGAGGTGGTGATCGGACTCGCGAATGAACAGATCTCAATCAAGAACGGCGAGTTCACATCATCGACTTACGCCACCCGATTGAAGACGGACAAGGCCGGACTTTTCAAGATGCCTTTCCGTGACCAGCCATTCGAAATTTATGTACTCCATCCGACCGGATTCGCGCAGGTCAGATCTGCCGATGGCGCGATTCCCGAACAACTGACGCTCACCCCGTGGGCGTCCGTCAGTGGCACGATTCATTCTGCCAATCAGCCAGCGGCGAATGTTCCTGTCACTCTGTACTCCGACGGGAGCTTTGTGAGTGAGCATTGCAGGATACACTCTCAATGCGAGTCACAGGCAGACGGCAGGGGAGCGTTTGCAATGCCCCGCGTGTTCCCTGGCACCGGACGAATCGGGCGGAACATCGTCTACATGGTCAAAGACGGTGCCACGGAAGTGACATCTTCGCAGCAGATCTCATCAACGTTTGTGGCAGGCGAAACGACAGCCATTGTTATAGGTCGCGGCGGTCGTCCTGTCGTCGGCAAGCTTGTGCTGCCGCCAGATTTTCAACGAGCCATCGTGTGGGGACAAGTGCGTCTGGAACTGGAGACTGATCTGCCGCAGCCGATACCACTCGGGCTGGACCTGAATGACCCTCAGGCGGTTGTGAAATGGCAACAGACCAAAGAAGGACGCGACTACGTGTTGGCAATATCCGCGTGGGAAGCTCGAAAAACACAATTCCCAGCATTCCATGCCTCGGTCGATCGCGACGGCACGTTCCGTATTGACAATGTGCCATCAGGTAAGTTTGTACTCATTAATTGGTTTGGACTTGGCGACTGGAAACTCTCAATGGCACCACGTTCCTTTGAAGTGCCCGGGTTCGACGGCGACTACGAAGAAACGCCGCTGGATCTTGGCGAGATCCAGCTGGCACCGCAGTAGTTCGTTGCGTCCTCATCCGAATACGCCGGGGATCGTTTCCCAGCTTTTCGCGACGCCCGTCAGTCGTTCCTGACGACCGTTGTGTTCGGAGAACAGATCATCAGGATTCAAACCCAGTGCGGTGAGAATCGTGGCGTGCAGATTTTTCACAGGCTGAATTTCTTCGACCGCACGCAGCCCGATTTCATCCGTCGCACCGATCACGGTGCCGGGTTTGACGCCGCCGCCGGCCATCCAGATCGTGAATCCGTACGGGTTGTGGTTGCGACCGCCGTTGCCCTGCATCATCGGCGTGCGGCCGAATTCTCCGGCCCAGATCACCAGAGTCGAATCGAGCATTCCTCGCAGTTTCAGATCCGACAGCAGCGCGGCGATGGGCTGGTCGGTCTGTGCGGCATTACGCATATTGTAGTCGGTGTTGTTGTCGTGCCCGTCCCAGCCCAGTTTATCGACGGCGTTGTAAAGCTGCACGAACCGCACTCCCTTTTCAACAAGGCGTCTCGACAACAGGCACATGCGGCCGAACAACGCTTTGTCCTTGTTGTCATCGTGGAGTCCATAAGCGTCCTGAGTGTCTTTGGTCTCCAGCGACAGTTCGCCGATATCCAGCGCTTCGGACTGCATGCGGTATGCCAGTTCATACGATGCAATCCGCCCGTCCAGATCGAGCACACCGGGGCGTGCGGCAGCGTGCTTGCGGTTCAGTGTCTGTGCAAAGTCGAGCGTCGAACGCTGGACGCCCGCCAGCTCCGGTGGCGGCTGCAGATTGAGAACCGGGGAGCCTTCAGGACGAAACTGAGTTCCCTGAAACGCGGCGGGCAGAAATGCGTTGCTCCAGTTGGCCGAGCCTCCAAGGCCGCCGACCTTGTAAAGCAACACAAACCCCGGCAGATTCTGATTGAGCGAACCGAGTCCATACGTGACCCACGAACCAAGACTGGGCTTGCCACTCAGGATCGCTCCGGTGTTCATCAGATATGTTGCCGGTGCGTGATTCGAGCTGTCGCTGTACATCGACCGGACCTGACACAGCTCATCGATGTGTTTTGCCGTGTGCGGCAGCAATTCAGAAACCCACTGCCCGACTTGACCGTGCCGCGACCATCTCCATGGCCCCGCCATCAGCTCATCCTTGCAGTGATTGAAGACGCCGCCAACTTTATCCGGATTTGCGCGCAGAGATGCGGGGACCGGCTTGCCGTGAAGTCGGATCAGATCCGGCTTGTAGTCCAGCAGATCAAAGGTCGAAGGTCCTCCGTATTGAAACAAAAAGATGACTCGTTTTGCCTTCGGTGCAAAATGCGGAACTCGCTCGTCCAGTGGACGCAGCGGATCGATCGTCGCCTGCTTTCCGGATTCAGCCTTCAGCGAATCTGCCAGTAGAGCGTTCAAAGCAACGCTGGCAAAACCAGCGCCGGTCTGTGTCAGAAACGTGCGTCGCAGTTGGTGGATCATGTGAGGATTTCGTTGTGCAAGTCGCAGATTGTTTGTCGCGTTAGTCGTTTAACGGCAAGCCGCAGGCGTCGTTGCCGAGTTTCGCCTGCGCCTGCGGCTCGCCGTTAAACGAAAATAACGTCCGCGGACACTAATACTCAATCGATGTACGCAAACTCATTCAGATTCAGAATAGCCCGGCAAAGATCGACCAAAGCCAGGCGACCGGCGTCCGTTCCGGCGTTCTGATGTTCGCTCAAATGACGCTGCAGAAATTCCACGGACAATTGCCGTTCGTCAGTAGTGGACTTGCGATTCAACGCCATGTCAAAAAGAGTTTCCACAAGTCTTCTGGTGCTCGCAGCATCGTCCAGATCAATTGTCTGCTCACCCTGAACTCTGTCCGCCAATGCCTGCGCGTAGCGAACACTGTCCGGGCTGTTGAGCAGCATCAGGGCCTGCGGCGCGACGACCGTTGTGTCTCGGCGCGCACAGGACACGATCGTTTCGGGCAAGTCAAATGCCTGCAGAAACGGAATCGGCAAACATCGCTTCCGCACAAGGAACACGCTGCGGACATCTGTCGCTTCGATCGTATCCGGATACCAGCCTTGCATGCGACCGTCGTCTTTGCCTTCAATGGCCTCAAGAACAGCGGGTTGAGCGTGCAACAATTCTTCCTCCATCGGTGGCCAGATCGGCTTCCCGGCGTCATGTGATTTCAACAGTCCGGACACTGCCAGCAAGGTGTCTCGCAGAGTCTCAGCATCCAGTCGCCGGACGCTCTGCATGCCATACAATTGACGTCGCGCGGAAAGTTCTGCCCCGGAAGAATTGCTGACACTGCTTTGCCGATAAGTGGCCGACGTCACGATCAACCGATGCAGGTCTTTGATCGACCAGCCGCGCTGCATGAATTCCACGGCCAGCCAGTCGAGCAATTCCGGATGTGTCGGGCGTTCGCCGCTGTAACCGAGATCGTTTGGTGTCGCGACAAGTCCGATTCCGAAGTGCTGTTGCCAGATGCGGTTGACGATCACTCGCGCCGTCCACGGATTGTCCGCCGATGCGATCCAGTTGGCCAACGCGAGACGACGACCGGTCGTGTTTTCCCGAGGCGGATGGATGTCTGCCGGTCCCGGTGCGAAGAGCGACACAAATCCGGGCGGCACTTCTTCACGAGGGGAAGAAAAATCACCCTGATAGAGGACATGTATCGCCGGAGCTGTCGGACCGGAATCCGTAGCGGCCATTGCCATGGCAGGGGACCGTTTCGTCCCTTCGAGTTCTGCGATCTTCGCCGTCAGTTCTTCAACGCGCTGTGCGGATTCCGCTTGATCGCGATCCAGAGATTCAAGCTCCGACTTCACCAAAGTGATCTGTTGATCGACTGCGGCATTGTGCCTGTCGATTTCTGCCTGTTCGTCGGCCAGCGAAATCCCCAGATCATCGCGGGGTGTGACACCGGCAAAGAACGCCTGCAGGCGATAGTGGTCAGCCTGCAGCAGCGGATCGTACTTGTGATCATGACATTGACAGCACGACATCGTCATCCCCAGAAAGGCGGCCGCCGTCGTGTTGGCCAGATCGGACATCATCTCGGCACGCAGGCGGACTTCTTCCTGAAAGATGGCGGCGGTGCTGTCCCATTGACCGAGCCGCAGGTAGCCGGTCGCAATCAGCATGTCGGCTTCCGCAAGTGTTTCGGGAACGCCATCGACCAGTTCGTCGCCTGCCAATTGTTCGCGGATAAACTGGTCGAACGATTTGTCCTGATTGAACGCACGAATCACGTAGTCACGATACTGCCATGCCAGCGGCCGGAACTCATCGCGTTCATAGCCGTTTGTATCGGCATACCGCACGACGTCCAGCCAGAGCCGCGCCTGTCGCTCGCCATACTGCGGCGAGGAAAGCAAATGATCGACAAGTGTCTCGTAGGCATCTGGAGAAGCATCGGCGACGAAGGCAGACAGTTCGTCCGATGTCGGCGGCAGTCCTGTCAAATCCAGTGTCAATCGCCGGATCAACGTTCGACGATCGGCTTCCGGTGAATACCCGAGGCCAGCTTTCTGCAATCGTTCAAGTACAAACGAATCGATCGGATGCAGGGTTGCGAATTCCGTCGGTCGTTCTGCGGCAACAGGTTTCCGGAGCGACCACAGGTCCAGACGCTCGCTGCCAAAAACTCGGCGCACAGGATTGCGTTCGTCCGTGAATGCATCGCCGATCAGGTTGCCATCGTCGGCGGGATGATCAGTTTCCGCAGCCGAGTCGGGCCACGCGGCACCGGATTTGACCCATTCCGTCAGGATGCTGATCTCCTTCTCGGACAACTTCTGCTTCGGTGGCATCTGTAAATCAGGGTCGAGAAACGTGATGGCTTTCACAAGCAGACTGCGTTCGGCATCTCCCGGCACCACCGCTGGACCAAGTTCACCGCCCTTTGCTGCGACTGCCGCACTGTCCAGACGCAGGCCACCTTCCTGCTTTTCTGGACCATGGCAGGAAACGCACTTTGCTTCGAGCAGCGGACGGACGCTTTTAACGAAATACTCGTTTGCCTCATCTGCCCGCGCCGAATTATCGACAGCGAATGAACAGTGCAGGAACAGGATGATTAGGATACAAGAAAGTCTGTACACAGGATTTTTTTCCGGCTCGTGTTTCA